>JBFIJS010000316.1:0-5521 GCA_041600595.1 Saprospiraceae bacterium
AAATGGCCGCCAGCGGCGTTTTTGCCCCCGCATCGTAGTTGACGCCAGAGCGCGTAAACGACCCTGCTCCGGTGTAGCAGGAGAAAAAGCCGCCCACAATATTGGAAAGTCCCTGCCCGATGAATTCCTGGTTGTTGTCTATTTCCTGACCCGACTGTTGGGCGATGGCCCGGGCTATTGCCAATGCCGATATCAGGCCCAGAATAGCAATGGCGAGTGCCGTCTGTAGCAGGCTTGGCAGGCTTTCATAATCGATCACCGGCACCTGAAAAGAAGGAATGGCGTTGGGCACTTCTCCGATCAACCGCAGCCCGACCGATTCTCCGCCAACAAAAAATGCAGCCACTCCGCTGAGTACCAGAGCCGCCAGCAGGTTGGGTATTTTCGGAGCAAAGCGGTTGATCAGCACGGCCACCAATAGCGTTCCTATCCCGATACACAGCGCATAGACGTTGACATAGTCGAGGTTCGTGGCGATTAGTTTCATGCTGCCAAACAGGGATTTTCCGGATTTGATGTTGAGTCCTAATAGATGTTTTAATTGGCTGGCCATGATCAAAATGGCGGCTCCGGCGGTAAAACCAACGACCACAACTTGTGAAACAAAGTTGATCAGTGACCCCATACGGGCCAGGCCAAAGGCCAGCTGGATAAAACCGGTGAGCAGGGTGACGGCCAGTGCGTATTGGATAAATGCCGGAGAGCCTGGTTCGGCCAGTTGCCCGACCGACGCAAAAATGACCAGTGAAATAGCCGTCGTCGGCCCGGAGACCAGGTGCTTCGATGAGCCAAACAGGGCGGCTATGATCGGCGTCACCATAGCCGTGTACAAGCCATAAATAGGAGGCAAACCGGCGATCATGGCAAAAGCTACCCCCTGCGGCAGCACAATGATGGCACCCGTCAGGCCGGCAATCAAGTCGGCTTTGAGGCTGCTTTTGTTGATGCCTGGCCACCAGTTCAGAAAGGGAAAAATCCGGGAAAGTACAGCCGATGTTTGCTTGGTTTGCAAAATATATATCGAATTATTGTGATCAGGTAGGCGGCGAAGGTAAGCAATCCGATTTTTTTATCCGGTGATTTCAATCACAGAAGCGGCGGGTGTTCGGTTATTATGGTGAGGTATAGGAGGGCCGTTTTGGGAGTATGATGGCCGGTAGGCAGGCTGGTTGGTAAAATAGTTTGCTGAAACTACCGATGGCTTAAATTTCCTGTTGAACCGGTAAAAATCATTTTTTGGCACCTAGCCAGAAATTCTTTTTCGAAAGTAATAGAATTGTCATCAACCAATTTTGCATTTGTATGTTTGGTGCTAAAGTCTTTAGCTTTGCGCCATGATTTTCAACAGCAACCATATCCATCATCATCATTTTTTCAGCCCGGCCTCCGGTTTGCAAATTTGTTGTTGATGTATTTTCTATAGATTCACTTCACAAAATGGCCCACCGGATTTCCGGTGGGCCTTTTTTATTTTTTCCATACAGCCCGGCGACTGCACCATTTTAAACAATCGCCAGGCTGGACTTAAATTTAAAATAATGACTGATCAAACGATACTTCGGCTTGCCATACAGAAAAAGGGAAGACTGCACGACGACTCTTACCGGCTTCTGAAAGAGTGCGGCATCAAAGTAAATAACGGCGGGGGACGGCTGCGCGGCGTTTCCTCCAATTTTCCGCTGGAAGTTTATTTTTTGCGGGACGATGATATTCCTCAATATGTAGAAGACGGTGTGGCTGATATTGGCATTGTCGGGGAAAATGTGCTGTTCGAAAAAAAGAAAAAAGTAACCATAGAGGAGCCACTCGGTTTTGGAAAATGCCGCTTGTCCCTGGCTTTGCCAAAATCACGTAACTATCAAAGCATCAAAGACTTACAGGGTGCCAGGGTTGCGACGTCGTATCCCAATATCCTGGGCGATTATTTACAGAAAAATGGTGTGGCGGCGGAAATTCACGAAATCAGCGGATCGGTGGAGATCGCACCCGGTATCGGCCTTTCCGATTATATCTGTGATCTGGTCAGTACCGGAAGCACACTGCTTTCCAACGGTTTGAAAGAAGTGGAGACCATCCTCCGGTCCGAGGCTGTTTTGATCGCTTCGCAAAATCTGGATTTCCCGAAACGCAAGCTACTCGACCAGCTTTTGTTTCGCATCCGGGCGGTGCAACGGTCCCGGAACAATAAGTACATTTTGCTCAATGCCCCCAACGATAAACTCTCAGAAATCATCAGCATTTTGCCGGGGATGAAAAGTCCAACGGTGATGCCTTTGTCCGACGAAGGATGGAGCAGTGTGCATTCAGTAGTGCAGGAAGACAAATTCTGGGATATTATTGAAGATTTGAAAAACCACGGTGCGCAGGGAATCCTGGTGGTGCCAATCGAAAAGATGATCATTTAAAACAATGGCTACGGACGATTCTCTTTAGGAGTAGTAATTGACCGGATGCTTCAAGAAATGAAAAAAGTAACATGAAAATTGCCAAATATCCATCTCCGGCTGAGCGAACGGTTCTCCTGCAACGGCCAATCATCGACCAACAGGATCTCTCCGCTACGATCAGGGAGGTTTTACAAAAAGTAAAGACAACAGGGGATGCAGCGTTGCAGCGATACACGGAACAGTTCGATCAGGTAAAATTGGAAAACTTCCTTGTGACGGCGCAGGAACAAGAGGAGGCCACCGCTCGGGTGTCGCCTGATTTGCAACAGGCTATTCGATCAGCGGCCGCCAATATCGAGTGTTTCCACCGGGCCCAACGGGAAGATTTTAAACCCATTGAAACCATGCCTGGTGTGCGGTGCTGGCGCAAATCCGTTCCAATCGACAAGGTCGGTCTTTATATCCCCGGCGGTACGGCTCCGTTGTTTTCCACGGTGCTGATGCTGGCCATCCCCGCAAAAATTGCTGGTTGTCAGGAAATTATACTTTGTACACCACCGGGCCGTGATGGCAAAGTGCATCCAGCCATACTATTTGCCGCCACTGTTGCCGGCGTCTCCAGGATTTTTAAGGTGGGTGGTGCTCAGGCCATCGCTGCGATGGCTTACGGGACGGTTACCATTCCCCGGGTGGACAAAATATTCGGTCCGGGTAACCGCTACGTGACAGCGGCAAAAATGCTGGTCCAGCAATCTGGTGTGGCCATCGACATGCCGGCTGGCCCTTCCGAGGTTCTGGTTTATGCCGATGAAAGTTCGGTGCCCGCTTTTGTCGCCGCAGATTTGCTGTCGCAAGCCGAACACGACGTAGATTCGCAGGTAGTACTTCTGACCACTTCGGATTCGCTGCTGGAAAAGGTGCAGTCGGAGGTCGCATATCAGTTGGAGCAATTGCCCCGCCAGAAGATGTTGCAGGCGGCAATGGCCCACAGTGTATTTCTCTTATTGGAAGACGAGCAGTCGGTCGTAGAGGCTATCAACGAATACGCTCCGGAGCACCTGATCCTGGCCTGTGAAAACGCCCAGGCGGTAGCAGAGAAAGTGCGGAATTCGGGATCCGTTTTTTTGGGAAATTACACACCCGAAAGTGCCGGAGATTATGCTTCTGGCACCAATCACACTTTGCCGACCAGTGGCTTTGCCCGTAGCTACAGCGGGGTGTCACTCGATAGTTTCCTGAAAAAAATTACTTTCCAGGAGATTACCCGGGCAGGGCTGGTCGCCCTTGGACCGACGATCATGACGATGGCGCAGGCAGAAGAACTTCCCGCTCACGCCAGGGCCGTTTCCCTGCGATTGGAAAAGGACAATCATGATGCAGATCAGTAACCATAAAAAATAGGAAAATGGACATAACAAATCTTGTCAGGGAAAACATCAGGCAGTTACAACCATATAGTTCTGCCCGCAGCCTGTTCAGTGGCAAAGACGCCACTTTGCTGGATGCCAACGAAAGTGGAATTTCCTTATTTGGAGAGAAAATGCACCGTTACCCTGATCCTTTGCAAAAAGTTTTAAAAAAGAAAATAGCGGCGATTAAAGGGGTAGCAGAACAGCATATTTTTTTGGGCAACGGCAGTGATGAAGCCATTGATTTATTATTCCGGATTTTTTGCGAACCCGGAAAAGATGAAGTTATTATTTGTCCGCCCACTTATGGCATGTACAAAGTACAGGCAAATATTCATAATACACCGGTAAAGGAGGTATTATTGGACGAGAACTTTGACCTGCGGCCCGATGCAATTATGGAAGTCGTTAATGAGAATACAAAAATGCTTTTTTTGTGTTCGCCAAATAATCCCACCGGGAATTTATTAGATACCATGCGTATGAGTTATTTGGTCAATAAATTTCCGGGAATAGTGGTAGTGGACGAAGCGTATGTTGACTATGCAGAAACAGAATCCTGGAGCCAATTTGTCAATGATTTTCCGAACCTGGTTGTGTTGCAAACCTTTTCCAAGGCCTGGGCATTGGCAGGCTTGCGGCTGGGAATGGCATTTGCATCTACTGAAATCATTCACTATTTTAATAGTGTTAAATTTCCCTACAATATAAATTTAAGTACCCAACAATTAGTATTAAAATATTTGGATCAGCACGAGAAAGTTGATCGGCAATTTTATGATAACGCGGATGAATTAAGGAGAGTAGATTTGGCGCTAATAAAACTTGATTTTGTTGAAAAAATATTTCCCAGTGATGCCAATTTTTTATTGGTAAAAATGAAAAACAGCGATGCGGTATTTAATTATTTAAAAGCAAAAAAAATAATTGTTCGTGATCGCTCCAAAGAACCCCTGTGCCATGGTTGTTTACGCATAACCATTGGCACCAGAGAAGAAAACGATTTATTGATAAATGCCATGACTCAATTTAAATAAACCGACCTTAATACTGTGTAATTTAAGTATGTTTAAAAAATGCGGAGCAGGATATGTTGTTCTTTTTGCAACACCCGGAAGTGCCCCTTAAAATCCCTTTGGGCCGAGCAGTCTGATGCCTCAAAGCGAGATGAATCCTCCGGCCCATTTGCATGAAAGAAAAATTAAAGAAAATTTAGATTACACAGTATTAATGTTCAGTCTATATTTAATCATGAAAAAAATACTCTTTTTAGACCGTGACGGAGTGCTGATAAAAGAACCTCCCGAGACTTATCAGGTAGATACGCTGGAACAAATGGAATTTGTACCCGGCGTCATCCGCAACCTTTATAAAATAGCGACGGAAACCGAATATGAATTGGTCATGATCACCAACCAGGATGGACTCGGGACCGATGTTTACCCACAGGAAAATTTTGACCGGGTACAAAATAAAATGTTGCAAGTGTTTGAAAATGAGGGAATTGTGTTCGATGCTATTTTCGTCGATAAAACATTCGAACACGAAAAAAAGCCTACCCGAAAACCTGGAACTGCCTTGCTCTCCGGCTATCTTAATGGTGATTACGATCTGGCCAACAGCTATGTTGTCGGGGATCGATGGTCGGATATTCAGCTGGCCAAAAATCTCGGTGCGAAAGGCATTGGTATTAAAGGCCTGTTTCCTTTGGGAGAATACGAAAAG
>JBFIJS010000317.1:0-5509 GCA_041600595.1 Saprospiraceae bacterium
AAACGAAATCATTCTGAACACCGGCAGTTTTGTCGTGGAGGAAGGAAGTACAACCGATCTGGTTATCGATTTTGATCTCCGGAAAGCTATTCGTTACGAGGAAACCCCATCCAGCAATGACGGATACGATTTCGTAAGTGAAAATGAAGTCCGGACCTCGCTTCGCCTGGTTGCCAGGAACCGGACCGGTCAGGCTAAAGGTCAATGCGATGATAACCTGGGTATTGCCGGAGACCGGATCGTAGTGTATGCCTACAAAAAAGGTACTTACAACCGTTCCGTTGAAATGAGCGGACAGGGACAGAGCCAGATACAGTTTAAGAATGCCGTAAGTAGTGCTACTGTTAATGCGCAGGGAGAATACACCCTGGCGTTCCTGGAGGAAGGTGAATACGAACTTCACTTTATCGGTTACGAAGATAATAACAACGATGGCCGGTCGGAGGTGAAAGGTGAATTGCAGCTGGACCTGCTCGGCAATCTCGGTATCGACCTGAACAGTGTTACGGTTAACGCAAATGCCAGCGTATCTATCAATGTGCTGGTAACGGGTATTTTGCCGTAAAATAAAGAATCATAGAATAATCACTGACCGGCGACGATCGACTTCTGTTGATCGTCGCCGGTCGTGTTTTTGATGGGCCGGGAGATGCTTTTTCCGAAAAAGATCAGCGAGCAGGTTTACCGAACTGATAATTTTCTGACCGACTGGCCGTTTTCCCCAAAAAGAATGAGCAGGTACATACCGCTTTGCAGGCCGGCCGGTACGGTCAGTTGTTGGGAGCCGCCCCTGTCTGCTGCTAAAAATTCAATAGCGACGGGCCGACCCAGCCAGTCGGTCAATTGCACACCGGTCACCTGCTCTCCGAGGTTGATCAGATTTAACGTTTGTCCGGCAGCCACCGGGTTGGGAAAAAAGCTAAAAGAGTCGGCCCCGTTGTTTTCAATAACGACAGAGCGGACGGGGGAGTAGTCAAATTGGCCGTCCAGATCTATTTGCCGAAGGCGGTAAAAATTATTTCCCGGAAAAGGGAAACGATCCCAAAACCGGTATTCGTGCGGGCTGCCGGAGTTTCCCTGTCCGGTAACAAATCCAATTATTTCCCATTCTTTTCCATCGTGGCTGCGTTCCACCTCAAAGCCTTTGTTGTTTTGTTCGGATGCGGTTTGCCAGTCGAGCAGAATTTGCCCCTGTTGTTCCCGGGCAGCAAAGTGCGTAAGCTCCACCGGCAGGAGACTGGCGTCCGATTCGACCATGAATCGCAAATCCTGATTGGCCACCTGGTTGCCATTTTCGTAGAGGGTACCCTCGCTGTACAAATTGATGTTGCTTTTGTGCAATTGCCAGGTGCCGCCGGCGGTAAAATCAAGGATGAAAGTATAGGATTGGCCGCCGGTAAAAGGAACGGCGGAGGTCAAATCGATAGTCGTACCATTCACCAGGTCCAGGTTGATGGTGATGCCGGTTTGGGTGTACAGCAAGTCTCCTCCCATCCCTTTGTCCTTGAATATTTTGAGCCGGGCATCGGTATGGGGCGAATTGCTGTAAATAGTGATGGAAGAAAAGTTGCCACTGGCGCAATTGGTCATGGTCACGGATTGGCCGACTTCCGTTATCCCGGAGGTAAATTGGGTAACCGAGGGGTTGATGAGCACCTCGCAATTCTGGGCGTAGGAAGACATGTCGCAGGCCCAGGCAAAAAGAATGATCAACAGGGCCTTGCCTGATGTAATGGGTTGGAAAAAGTTAAGCATGGGGAGAGAATTTTATTGGGTTTATGTTTGGTGAAGAAGGAGCCAGGGCCTTGCCTCAAGGGAACTTCCCCGCAGCCAGGGTTGTCGGCTTGAAAAAGGTGGTGACTCCATTCAAGCCCAGGTAGGGCCTTCAAAATAGACATTGGGATTGCAAAGGGGGCATTCGCAGAATTTGATGAGAAAGTTGCGATGTTGAAAACGCAACCTCTGTAACTTTCTCATTGCCCTCAACCATACAAGGAATCTGCATGAATGCCGTAGCTGGTTAAGAACCAAATAGCTCCGGGGGTTGCCCGGCACCTACTATTCTCTGGAGATAAACACCCGAACGGTGCGGGCATTTGATCCATCCTGGTATTGAATGAAATAGAGGCCGGAAGACAGTTGCGAGGTGTTGAGGGTGACAATCGACCCCACTTCTTCCTGGGCCCTTTTGATCTGCATCACCGACTGGCCATGGGCATTCAGCACCCGTAATTGTACCTCGCCTGCAACCGCTCCTTCCAGGCGCAGGTTGATCTGATCTTTGGCGGGATTCGGGTAAGCTGTCATTGCGAAGAAGCCGGGAGCTGTTTCTTGCAATGAATGATTCGGTGTTGTTTGGTGGTTGGGGTTCCCGGCCAGGCTCTGGGCACTGTTGGTCACGAGTGTCGTCACCGAACTTGCGCCCGTTTCGCCGTCGAGGGTCACAAAAGAGGCCGTATTTTCAACCGTGGTTATGCTGCTACCAATGACTACATCGTCCACATACCAACCTTCGCCGGGAGTGGCTACATCGGAAGAAAAGCGGAAGCGTACATTGATTTGCTGGTTTTGGTACAAACTGAGATTGACCACCGTTTCGATCCATTCGCCACTGTTGCCGCCAAAGGCAAAACCATTGATCATCGGGTTGTTGGAAGCCGGGATAAAATCCGAGTAGCCATTCTTGGTCATCAGAGGCCCCAGGTCGTACCAGGTCAGGCCTCCGTCATTGGTCAACTCCACGACGCCACCATCGAAGCCCGATTCGGTGTTGTAGCGGTGCCAGAACCGGAGTTCCGCACCCGGCGACAGCGTAACGGGGCTGGCCAGTTGCAGGGTCTGTTCGCTGAGGTTGTCGGGATCGGCAGCAAACCAGGCAAAGTTTCCACTGCGGGCATTGGCATTGGAGTAGGTCCAGGTATTCAGCCCGGTCGATCTTGACCACAGGTTGATGCCGTCTTCCATATTGTCGGCGAATTGAAGGGTCGAGGTTGTTGGCGTATTAACGACTACCTCAATGGTGTACACGGTGCTTTGCCCCGGGGCCAGGTCGATGGATGGGAAAATCACCGTATTTCCCGTCAGGACACCGCCGTTGCTGGCACTCACAAAATCAACTCCGGCCGGCAGCGGGTCGGTGGTGGTCACTCCGTGAGCGGTTTCGCTGCCGGTATTGGTCAGGCTGATGGTATAAGTCATGGCCTGTCCGTTGCCATTTTGTAAAGGAGCAGATTTGGCAATTTTCACGTTGGCGAAACAGGAGAGTGGCAAGTCAAATTTTTCCACCTCATCCCCTTTGCTGTTTGAGCCGCTTTGGGCGCTGAAACCCATCCCCCTTTTGGCGAATGCCTCCCAGATGAGGCACTGGTTGGCACCTCCGGTCAGGGCCTGGTCGGCAGCGAGAATAGCATCGCGGCTTTCGAGGAAGGTCGGGCTGCAAGGCTGCAATTTCAGACCATCAATGACGAGCTGGAGTGCGAGGATGTTGCCTTTGGTCAGATCGCCGCTGGTGATGTCCTCATCATAACCGTAGGCGTCTATCAGGTTCCAGGTCATTTCCCACAGGGCCGTACAAAAAACAAAACCTACTCCGTGTGGTGCCAGGATGTCGGACCGTCCGATATCGGCATAAGTAAAATCATTGACCGCAAAAGAAGTGGAATATTTGGCAGGCCGGATGCCGCCGCCCGTGACCGGTTCATCCAGGATGTAAGAGCCGATTCCACGGCCTTCTTCGGCAATGGTGCCAATCGTAGCGGGATCCATGGTGAGCATCAGGGCAAAGTAATCACTCCAGCCTTCGCCGGCCTGCTCCTGACCGCTGAGACAACCGGTTGAGGGGCCGCCAGTGAGCCGTATAGAAATACCATGACCGTATTCGTGGACGATGATGCCATTGTCGAGGTCACCGTCTTTGTTGGGTGGAGCCGGCGTATCACGACGGATGGAGGTGGTGATCGTTCCCAGTGCGATCTCATCTTTTAGTTCGAGGCCATCTTCAAAACTAATCATGACGGCCGGAATGAGAATGGCGTTGCCGGTTTCATCGCCACCCATGGCAATTGGTCCGGCCCCGGGGATGTTGTTGGCCACGATGATGCCGATGGCACCTCCCATTTGTGCACCCATCGCTTTTTCGATAAAACTGCAATCGCCGCGATCGATCAGGACGATTTTTCCCTGCACATTGTTGTTGGGTGGCAATCCTACTCCCTGGCCGGTACCACAGCCACAGGGGTTGCAGGTGGAAACGGAGTTGACGTTGGATTCTACGAGTACCAATTCGCCGGTGACACCGGTGGTCGTTACTTCGGCACCAAAAGCCGCCGGGATGCCGGTAAAGCTCACCTCGCCATTGGGGTAGGTTGCTGAACTTTCGATATGCACTACTTCCGCCGGTGAATTGCTTGACCAGAGGTACATCTGCATCCGACCGGGAATGCCGTCGGGAAGGGTCAGAAAGTTGGCGTTATTGGTGCCGCCACCATCTTGTGCTTCGGCCATGATGGCATCGCCGCCCAGTCCGCCCCGGCTCAGGTTATCCGTTTGGAAATTGCCGGCTACTTCCGTAAAACCGTAACCATACATCACATCGTGGATGTAATTGTTCCAGAAAAACAGGTTGGTAACGGCGGCTTCTGTGTAAGCGGCAGGAGCCTGGTTCAGGTCGAGGGGAAAGTCAAAAAACAGGGATTGGCCGGGAATGATACCACCGACGGGCGACGTGCCGGCATTGGCACCAAGCTGGTCTTCGTAGGCATGCACATTGTTCCCTTTGGTGATGACATAGGAAACGGTGCCGTCGTTGTGCCAGCCAAAAGGGGAGGCCACCGGGTCGCCGGAGGTACTGACAAAAGTCCGTCCGCCGTGGTTGGGCGTTTCGATCGGCCCTTCGTACACCCGGTAAAAATTTCCGGACAGGGCCGTATTTTTTGCAAAAATGGTTCTGATATTTTCTTTTTCTCCGGAAAAAAAGTGGTGGTCGGCAGCCGGCACATGTGCGATCTGCCCGGCTTTGCAATCTGCGGCAGCGTGGTTGTGATTAAAATTGCATTTAATGACCAGATCGGTTGCCTCCAGCATGTCACCCGTAGTGGCGTCAATGGTTGCTACCCAGTAGTTACCGGCATCCAAAGTGTAGATCTCGACTTCCCAGGCCAGTTTCAGGGAGCCGTCAGCGGCGGGGTAGTACAGGAGTTTGGCAGGAATTTCTTTTTGGGAAATACCGCTTTTGGACAACAAGGTCTGCTGGTTTTTTTGGTTTGACCTGGAAATGATGGCCACTGGCGCAGTTGGTTGCAGGCCGAGCGATTTGGCACTGATGGCGACTGCTTTTGCTGCTTCAATGGCTGGTTCCCGGGCGGCAGCCTTCAGTTGTACGCCCGTCACCAGTTGGTTGGCGGTGTAAACCGGGTTGCCGGATCTGTCCAGATGCAGCCCCAGCAGGGCATTCTTGATAGCGAGGCCATTGTGGCGTTGCTGCACATAGATATGGGTCAGGCCATTGTGC
>JBFIJS010000318.1:0-5480 GCA_041600595.1 Saprospiraceae bacterium
GAGGGTTGACAAAGGTAAACAGCAACACCTGCTTTTTTCCCATTTTGAGAAAATTGTTTTGAAATAGGAACGGGGTGCAGGAAGGTGCTAAATTTTGGGGTGCTGTTATGTGGCGGGATGCCGCCCGGTTGGTGTTGGGAAATGGGTTGGATGACTTTGGATGGGGTGAGCAAGCTCAATGGCGTGCAATCATTGGTGTCTCTTCAAAAAATTGATATTCCTCTTTAACCCGGCATATTTGGTGCGCTTCACGGCCGATTTTTTGAATACTTTTTTAAAAACCTCCTCCGTGATTTCTTCCCATTCGCTTTTTTTCATGTTGATCAGATCGGGGTGCGGCTCGAAAGCAGGTTCGGTATGCGGTCTGGAGAACCGGTTCCACGGGCAGACTTCCTGGCAGATATCGCAACCAAACATCCAGTTTTCCATTTTTCCGGCAAAATGCTCGGGAATAGTGTTTTTGAGTTCGATCGTCAGGTAGGAGATGCATTTACTGCCATCCATCAGATACCCTTCCGGGGAAATCGCATCCGTTGGGCAGGCGTCGATGCACCGGGTGCAGGTGCCACAGTAGTCTTTCATCGGGCTGTCGGGCGACAGTTCGAGGTCGAGGATGATTTCCGCCAGGAAAAAATAAGAACCGGCCCTGGGGTTGATGAGGAGTGTATTTTTACCGGTCCATCCCACGCCGGCGTGCTTTGCCCAGTCCCTTTCCAGCACGGGCGCCGAATCAACAAAACACCGGGCATCCACTTCGCCGATGTTTTCCTGGATAAAACGGAGCAGGTCTTTGAGTTTTCTTTTCAGTACAAAATGATAATCCTCCCCGTAGGCATAGCGGGCGACTCTGGGAGCATCGGGGTCCGCTTGTTTTTCCTTCGGAAAATAGTTGTGCATCAATACGATCACCGAACGGGCACCGGGCACGAGTTTCGTCGGGTCGATACGTTTTTCAAAATGATTTTCCATGTAGTGCATGTCACCGTGGTAGCCCCGATGCAGCCATTGTTCGAGAAGGCGGGCCTCCGCATCCAGTGGGCGGGCCCTGGCAAAACCGGTGAAGGAGAAGCCCAGGCGGGTGGCTTCTGCACGAATCAGGTGGGTATGGTGCTGTGGACGATCGTTCAATTGAGGTATTTTTTCCTCAAAAATAGGCATTCATTTGAGCAAAAAATAATTCACCAAACGAACCTGCCATTCAGCCACGGCATGATTGCCGGCCGGGCCGTTGAGCAGCACGAGTGCGTAGCCAAACTGCGTCAGTTTACAATCGCGGACGATGGCTCCCTGCAAGGTTGTGTAAACCAGTTGGAAATGTTCGCGGACGTCCATGCCGGCCGACCGGCAACTGACCATTGCCCGGCGAACGGCCGTCATGATCTCTTCGGGAGAGAACCCTTCCTGCAACAAATCGCTGGCAAAACATGGCATGCGCTGGCCGTAGTAAGCGTCCATGAATTCTTCCAGCATCTCGTTGACGGGTTCGGTGGAATGATATACGGTTAGGTTCATGATCGATTGATTTTAGCGTTGGAGTATGGTCTTTATTTAACGTTTTAAGTAGCCGATGTCAAATAATCGACACCCATAAATACATAAAGTATTGATTTATAAACTACTGAAATACTGCCTACTGCCAATCCGAAGTGAAGTCGGGATTTCGCTACGCTCAAACTGCAAACTGCAAACTGCAAACCCCCTTCCCTTTTTAGATCGTTTTTCCGGCATCCGGGAAGCTTCAGGAGAAGGCACAAACTTCACTCATAGCCTTATAATGGAGTCCCTTTTTTACGCAAATGCGGCTCTTTTAGCTTCTTCCAGCTCTCTCAGTTTTTCAAACAGGCGTACCTGTTCGGGGCTCAGCTGAGCGGGTATTTCCACATTGATTTTAACGAACAAATCCCCGTATTGATCCGGTGACTGGGGCAGCGGCATCCCCTTGCCTTTCAGCCTTAAAACGGCATTCAGGGAAGTACTTTCGGGAATATTCATTTTTACGCGGCCGGAAATGGTCGGTACCTCAATTTTGCCACCCAGCACGGCGGTGTACAGGTCGATGGTGTGCTCCAGCGACAGGTTGTTGCCCTCGCGGGTAAATACCGGGTGCGGCCGAATTTTCAGGGTCAGGTACAAATCACCGGACGGGCCTCCATTTGGGCCGGCGCCACCTTTGCCTTTGAGGCGGAGGGTTTGTCCGTCTTTGGCACCCGGTTTTATTTTAATGCGCATTTTCTGACCGTTCAGCTCAAACATCCGGCTGCTGCCGCGGTAAGCCTCTTCGAGCGTAAGTTCCATTTCAGCTTGCAGGTCATGGCCTTTGAAAGTCCGTTGCCGGTGGGTGCGGCGCCCTTCACCAAATCCGGCTCCACTACCAAAAAATTGTTCAAAGAAACTGGAAAAACCACTCTCTCCGCCCTGCCCAAAAAACTCAGAAGGATCGCCCTCGAAATAGTAGGTCCTCCCGCCGCTGCCGCTGGTACCGGTGCGCCCCCGTTGCTGGGTCGGGTCGTAGCCTGTCTGCTGATACATTTCCCAGTCAGCACCCAGTTGCTCGTATTTTTTGCGTTTTTCCGGGTCGCTCAGGACTTCGTGTGCTTCATTGATTTCCTTGAATTTTTCTTCCGCACCTTTATCCCCCGGGTTTTTATCGGGATGGTATTGGGCAGCAAGTTTCCGGTAGGCTTTTTTTATATCCTTTTGCGTTGCATTTTTTTCTACGCCGAGTATTTTATAATAATCCTTGTATTTCATGTCAATGTATTTTCCTTTATAAAAAAGGAATAATACCGGCATGATGTTCAATGAGGTCTGTCAAAATCCCGCTGATAAAAATCAGTGAGGACGGGCGTGTTCGATCTCCGCCAAAAAGGAATATTCCACGGGAAAACAGGTGTTTTTTTTATCCAAGAAACAGGAACTGTGGAGATAGGCCAGACGGAAGGCCGGGTAGAAACGGATATCCATCCGGTCGTTTACCGGGTAGCAGGCAGTTTGATTATTTTTTGCAAAAGCTGTTTCAAAAGACGGGTCAATCAAAACGGAGAATACGTACCTTTTTCCTGCTCATAAATATCCATGTATGCCTGTATTGTTTTGGTTAAATAAAAATACTGCAAAGGCTTTTCCGACCATTTTTCCTGACCGGCATCGGCAAGGGCTTTGCTTAGTGAGGTGACGTCCATTTTTTCTATAACGATGTATTTACCACTGACTACTTCGGGCAATGCACCCCGATGAGAGGAAATAATCGGCACACCCAGTGCAACCGTTTCCGCCGCCGCGAAACAAAATCCTTCACTGTAAGACGGAATGACCACACACGAAGAATATAATATTTCCCGGTAAAGTATTTCTCTCGGTAAATTGTGCAGGAGCTGAATATAATCTTCCAAACCATGTGCTTCGACCAATGCCATTATTTTTTCATACAATGGCTTAGGATGGGTGGGGATAATTAATTTAAAAACGGAATCCGGAAATAATTTCCTGAATTGTGCAGCGGCAGGGATCAGTATATCGAGTCCTTTGGAAATACCTAATCGACCGAAATATGTAAAGGTAAATTTATGGTCCGGCGAGTGCTGGTAATTTTTGAAATGACGGTATTCAATACCATTATAAACCCTGACAATTTTATCGGACGGAATACCGTGTTCCTGCAATTTATTTTTAGTGAAATTTGAAACCGCAATAAATTTGCTGAAAGGCATCCGGAGCAATATTTTTTCAAAAAAATAAAATCCGTATTTCTGGACCGGGGAGGTAAAAGGAAGGCTTTTCCACAGATCGCCCCAAACTTCATGAAAGGTAACAAAGACAGGCTTCTTCAGTATTTTTCCCGCCAGAATAGCCGGCAGTGCAGCATTATAAGTCGTGGTGTGAATAACCTCGGCCCGCCGGGCATACTGTATTACTTTGGGAAGGCTGAAAAAAGTAAAACCGAAGCGGTTCCAACAATTTATCCGGATAATATGAATGCCTTTATGCTGCTCTTTTTTTTTCAGCTTTTTATCAAAACGGGTAGTCACCACCACCACTTCGTATCCCTCTTCAACTAATTTGGTTGCCAGTACATAAAATAATTTTTCGGCACCGCCGATATATGGATAAAAATGTTCAAGTACAAATAATATTTTCATTCACGGTCAGGGTTGCCCAGGGCGATTTTCCGGGAAATTTCCGTAAGTTGTTCGTCTTGCTTCCTGATCATTTTATAAAGTTGCAACTGAATATAAAACAACAGACCAAGTGCAAAAAAAATGACCGCATTTATGTTGTCTTTGATTCCGAATACTTTGGCAATTAATTCTGAAAAAAAATCGGGGAACAAAGAGAATATCAGAATGCCTATCCAAAATAACGAGATGAAGATGGTCTCAAACAACCCAAGCCTCGATTTACGGTACTCCATTATCTGCCGCAATACCAGCAGCAACGCAATTAAGGGAATAATGATTTGAAAATAACGTATTTCCATGTCGGTTTAAATAAAGATGTTTTATTCAAAAATGATCCGCCATAAAAGGCTTCTTGCTGTCTTTATCCCAACCGATAAACTCTGCCCTTTACTGATGGAATATTCGGTATAAATAACTTTAATGGGAGCTTCCGTTACGACCAGGCCTGCCTGTTCTGCCAGAAAAAACATTTCGCTGCAAAATCCATATCCCCGGTTTTTAATAGCCAGTTTTTCTATAGCATTTCTGTTAAATAACCGGAACCCCGATTGAGTATCCTGGTAGGTGTGGTGACAAAACAAGTTGGTCAACAGGTTGGCGATCTTGTTGTAAACAATACGCTGAGCAGGAATATTATTTTCCTGCAGGATGAAGCGATTGCCAACCACGATATCCGCAGCAGAATGCTCCATCGCTCCAAACAATGCCGCCACATCTCCGACCAAATGCTGCCCGTCGCTATCCATGGTTGCAGCGTATTGAAAGTTGTTGTTTTTAGCGTAGGTCAGCCCCGTTTGAACCGCAGCACCTGCCCCGCGGTTGATGGGGTGAGATAATACAACTGCCCCCGTGCTTTTTGCTCTTTGGAAGGTATCATCTTTACTGCCATCATTGACCACACAAATATGCCGGTAACCTGCGCTCTGCACCTGTCGGACCACCTTGGCGATAACAGTTCCTTCGTTATACGCTGGCAGGATTATCAATATGTCGGTATGTTCAGGGGGCATATGGTGTGTTGCGAAGCAACTTTAATTTATGCGTTGTTACTTTGTTGGTCAGGCCTCCCGCTTTCGGAACGTCACCAGAAAGGCCAGCCGTGAATGCAACAGGAACACTTCAGCAGAACCCCCATTTTTCAAGGAAGATCTGACTAACAAAGCTTTTAGTCTTATCTGATTTACCAGCAATTTTGTTCGGGTGGGCTGCAAAAAACTGCAAAAGTTTTCGGCTCTTGCTCCAGCCGTGATGCATTCGAACCGGTACTCTTCGTTTTGAGCGGCAAGTTACGAACGATCTTCC
>JBFIJS010000319.1:0-5471 GCA_041600595.1 Saprospiraceae bacterium
ACGGCATTTACCCGGATGTTATTTCTTGCATATTCCAGGGCGGCAGTTTTGGTCATACCGACCACGGCGTGCTTGCTGGCCACATAAGATAGATTATTGGGCAACCCCCGCAACCCGGCAATGGAAGCAATATTGATGATACATCCGCTACCCTGTTTGAGCATTTGCTGAATTTCCAGTTTCATACAGTAAAATACACCCGTTTGGTTGACAGCGATCACATTGTCCCAGTCGTCAAAAGGGTGCTCCGCTGTTTTGGCCAATGTGCGGCCTCCGATACCGGCATTATTGACCGCCACATCAATGCTTCCAAAATGTGCGATGGTTTTTTCCATTAATTGTTCGACTTCGCCGAAATTGGTGACATTGCATTTGACAAAAATGGCACGGCCATTATTTTTTTCAATCAATTCAACGGTTTCCCTGCCACCTGCTTCATTGATATCGGAGACCACCACCTGGCCACCTTTATCCGCATATAACAGTGCCGTTGAGCGGCCGATTCCTGAGCCTGCACCGGTGATGACGATTGTTTTATTTTTAAAATTCATTTTATTTTTTTTACTTAAACCAAATATTTAATGGAGTGCCTTTTTTGCCAATAAAAAAACCAAAAAGACTTTTTTCTGAGTACAGGATTAAATGTATTTTAAACAAAATATATCCTGCAATAATGGTTTTTAATCTGACCCAATTTATGGTCGATATAATCAAAGATTTTGCGGTAATTAATACAGGACAAACCGGTATAAATCCCGTATACTTCGATTGGTCAAAGATTCAATCTATTTAAACCATAATAAGCTGAAGCAATGTGCATGGCGTTGTCAAATTCATTATTCAATAATTTCAATTTAAATTCATCCAACGTCACCAAAACATTTTCAATCAATTCGCTGACATCCAGTTTTTGCTCAGCCACTTTTACACCGCCAGTCGCCAAAAAACTATAGGCGAAATTGGTATGATTGGCTGGATTGGGGCTTACTTTGGAGGTGAGTACAATTTCTTCAAACACATATCCGGTTTCCTCCAGTAATTCTCTCCGCATAGCATCGACGGGCGTTTCACCGGCATCGACAGTACCGCTCGGCAGTTCCAGTTTAATAGCCTGAGTGCCGTGACGGTATTCCCGGTTCAGAATCACTTTTCCATCGGTAGTAATGGCCAGGGCATTGACAAAGTCGGGATATTCCAACACATAAAATGGTTTTAAAATATTCCCGTTGGGTAGCCTGCATTCATCCGATCGCACATTAATCCATTGGTCTTTTAAAATAGTTTCTGTGCTGATTATTTTCCAGTTCATTCAATGTTGGTGGTGTGTAATTTTTATGGTGTTTTCTCCGGTCTTTTTCCTGCCGGTAATCTTTTTTTTTTAAAAGACTAATAAAGATCGACGATCCTGTTTTTTTGAATAGCCTGCCAGGCGGTATTAATAAAGGCCCGGGTCGCTTTATTCAACTGCGCAAAACGCTCATCGGTGGTATAACCTTTTTTGTAGCGATAGAATATTTGCTGAACAATAACGGCAATTTTAAAAAGACCGTACGCATAATAAAAGACCAGGTGATCGACTTTCCGGCCACTCATTTTTTCGTATAATTCCACGATTTCCAGCCGCCCCGGATTACCCGGTTCGCCCGTCGTCATCGGCAGACCAATTGTAAGCCAGGGTGGATCATCGGAAGTAAACCAATAACTCAGTGAGGTTCCCAAATCCATCAGAGGGTCGCCGAGGGTGCACATTTCCCAGTCTAAAACCGCAACGACCCGGCTCCAGTCACCTTTTGCATAAACGATATTGTCGTATTTAAAATCGTTGTGGATCAGGGTGGAATGGTATTGTCCGGGTTGGTTTTCCTGTAGCCACTGCATGACTTTTCCCGCTTCGGGTATATCGTCGGTAGCCGCTTTCAGGTATTGTTTTCCCCAATTTACGACTTGCCTGTCCACATAGCCTTCGGGTTTACCCAGGTCTTCCAGCCCGGCCGCCTGGTAATCTACCTGATGAAGCTCCACAAAAGTTTCCAGCCAGGAACGGGCGATGGTTTTGAATTCGTTTTCGGAAATATTTAATTGCCGGACATTTTGCGGCCGGATAATCGTCCCTTCCACTTTTTCCATGATGTAAAATGGTGCTCCAATGATTTCATCTTTTTCCGAAAAAACATAGGTCCGGGGAGCTTTTGGAAAGACGGGGTGTAATTTTGATAAAACTTTATACTCTCGCCCCATATCGTGGCCGCGTTTTACCGCACCAAAAGGCGGGCGCCGGAGGACGTATTCATTTTCTTCTATTTTCAGGGCATAGGTCAAATTGGAATACCCCCCGGGAAATTGCACCACCTCCAATTCACTTTTAACATCCCGGATGATCTGTTTTTCGAAAAGAAATTGTTTGAGGGTATCCTCATTCAACTCCTCCCCTTTTCTGACTTTTTGCATTTTATGAAATGATTAATGACTGTGTGGGTTATTACTGTGTAATTTCAATTTCTTTAATTTTTCTTTCATGCAGGTGGGCGGGAGGATTCATCTCGCTTTGAGGTATCAGACTTCTCGTCCCAACGGGATTTAAAGGGGGAAAAACTCCGGCTTCTTTTTAATTCCTGATGGATGCTTCCTCCTTGCTCAACACCTGTTTCACCGTATTTCTGCCCAATTGATACATGTGAACTTCGTCCGGCCCATCGGCGATACGCACCATGCGGGCGGCGGCAAAATAGCCGGCCAATGGCACATCGCTGCACACGCCCATACCGCCATGGGCCTGAATGGCCCGGTCAACCACGGTTTGGGTCATCATCGGGGCAACGATCTTTATCATGGCGATGAGATCTTTGGCGCCTTTAGTTCCAAATTTATCCATTTTATCGGCCGCAGAAAGAGTGAGTAAACGGGCCTGTTCGATCTCACACCTCGATTTGGCGATATCCTGCCGGATACTGCTGAAATCTTTGATGGCCCGACCAAAGGCGACCCGCTCTGCGACCCGGCGACACATCAGTTCCAGAGAGCGTTGTGCCATGCCGATGAGGCGCATGCAATGATGAATGCGCCCTGGCCCCAGGCGTCCCTGTGCGATCTCAAAACCCCGGCCCTCGCCCAGTAAAAGATTTTCTTTTGGCACCCGCACATTTTCCAGCAGAATTTCAGCGTGCCCCTCGGGTGTATCGTTATATCCCAGTAAGGTAAGTGGCCGGACGATGGTCAGACCGGGAGTATCCATAGGTACGAGGATCATGCTTTGCTGGATATGCCGCTGTGCCTCGGGGTCGGTTTTACCCATGACGATGGCTATTTTACAGTGCGGGTCCATGGCACCGGAAGACCACCATTTACGGCCGTTGATGACGTATTCATCACCGTCACGGACGATGGACGTTTCGATATTGGTCGCATCGGAGGAGGCCACATCCGGTTCGGTCATGAGAAAGGCGGAACGTATTTCGCCGTCCATCAGTGGCCGGAGCCAACGCTCCTGTTGTTGGGGAGTGCCATATTTGGCGAGCACCTCCATGTTGCCCGTATCTGGGGCAGAACAGTTAAACACTTCGGATGCCCAGCGGACTTTCCCCATTTGCTCGGCCAGGGGTGCGTACTCAAGGTTGGTGAGACCGGGGCTGAGTGCTCCGTAATTTTTTGGCAAAAACAAATTCCAGAGCCCGTTGGCTTTGGCCAGTTCCTTAATATCCTCCAGCCGGGGCCAGCGCTTCCAGATGTTTTGCGGGTCCATAACCCACTGCATGTATTCTTTCTCATGCGGATAAATATGGGCCTCCATGAAGGATATTAATTTATCCTGCAGCTCGATGGATTTTTCTGAGTATTCGAAATTCATTTCGTTAAATTATAATTGCGATGTGCAATGATGAGTAATGTGTGCGCCAGAAAGGGGTTGTAGCAGTGCGTTTACGAAGTTTTAAAATTTGGGCAAATGCGCACTTTGCGCCCAAAATGCCGGGATACCTCTCCATCAGCCTGCGACCAGGTACCCTCCATCGTTAACATACACTCCGCCGGTCATGTAAGAACCAGCTTGTGAAGCCAGCAAGACGGCCAGTCCGGCCATTTCCTCGGGCATAGCCATGCGGCCGCTGGGCAGGAGTTTTTCCATTTTAGCCATTAGCTTTTCGTTGGTCCACAACGCTTCGCTCAATTTGGTCTTGACCAATCCGGGGCAGATCACATTGACGCGGATGCCATGCCGGCCCCACTCTTTTGCCTGATTCTTGGTAAGCATGATAACAGCAGCTTTACTGACGCTGTACAGCCCCAGTCCAAAACCGGGATGAATGCCTTCCACCGAACTGATATTGATGATCGAGCCGCCGCCCCGCTTCTGCATTTCCGGTAAACATAAATTGGAAAGGGCCCAGATTGCTTTGACGTTGACACTCATCAATTTGTCGAAAGCCTCTTCCGAAGCATTTTCGATCGGTCCGAAATACGGGTTGATGCCCGCATTGTTGATGAGTATGTCCACCCCTCCGAAGTGGGCAACCGTTTTTTGCACCAGGTCTTTCATTTGCTCAGCGCTGCCCACGTGGCAGGCGATCCCGACGGCTTCCAGGCCATCCTTTTTAAAACGTTCGGCCACCTCGTCGCAGGCGTCCTGCTTGCGGCTGCTGATGACGACTTTTGCCCCGTTTTCGGCCAGGGCCCGCGCCATGTACTCGCCGATGCCTTTACTGGAACCGGTAATGATCGCTACTTTATCTTTTAAATTAAAATTGGCTGTTTTAGTCATTGATATGGTTGGTTGGATGGTGGATGGTTAGAATGGCTATCTGACTACCTGATCATCCTTGTTTCATTCAAATAGCAGGGAAATAAAAATCCCGGCGCAGGCCGGTTTTTTTACGCCTTCAATTTCCAGGATACAGTCCCAGAATACTTTAATGCCGTTGTTGCCGTAGTCTTCGATTTTTGCCACTTTGGTCAGTAGCCTGATCTGACTTCCGACCGGCACGGGGTGCGGAAAGCGAACTTTTTCGAGTCCGTAGTTCACCCCCATTTTGGCCGTTTTTACCTGCACGTTATCCATGATAAATTTGGACAACATGGAGACAGAAAAAAAGCCGTGGGCAATGGTGCCACCGAAGGGCGACTCCCTTTTGGCCCGTTCCACATCGGTGTGAATCCATTGATAGTCCTGGGTAGCGGCGGAAAAATCGTCCACCATTTTTTGGGTGACTTCCAGCCATTGGGAAGGTGGAAGATCCTGGCCTTCTTTCTTTTTGAAATCGGCGATGTTTTCGAAAGTCATTGGCAGTGGTTGGATGGCCGGTTGGCTGGATGGCCGGGAGGTAGTGACCCACCTCCTGACCATCCAACAGACGAATTATGCTTCGTACATTTTATCGATCTCACTTTTGAATTTCTCCGTAATGACCCGGCGTTTCAATTTGAGGGTCGGCGTCAGTTCTGCATCGGCTCCGTCGGGGTGATTTGGCAACCAGGGCCTG
>JBFIJS010000320.1:0-5471 GCA_041600595.1 Saprospiraceae bacterium
ACAAAACTGCGTCGCAATTTTTGTTAAATCGCCCCGAAACTCCATTATAAAACACCTTGCACAAATGTAACAATGCATGCAAAATATAAACAATATGGCCATTTTTTTATTTAATTAACCACTTACCCAACCTTTTTCAAGGGAAGTTTTTCGCCAATCTAACTGCATGAGACCGTAGCACAATGACTCTCTTGGCATTCATTTGTGTGGTGGCTGAGTTCACATTATTTTTTTTGACCAGATCAAAAAAGTTCTCTTGATTCATAAAAAAGATTTGTGAACCAAAAAAAACCCAGTATTTAGACCGTATCTAAATAAATTATACCTCTTTAAAATCTTGTTAAAAAAATAGTTGGAATTATATCTTTGCGCCGATTTGGTGGAAGGAGTCATTCTTACGCCAATTACCTGAAAAAATAATCATGCTCGACATGGCATTTAAACGATTGAATTACAAAGTTTTAGTTTTATTCCTTTCCTTCTTTTCACTTTCCACCTTTGCTCAAGAGGCTAACATTGAGTCTGGTAAAACGCTTTTCAAGAATAATTGTGCTTCGTGTCACAATAAGGATATGAAGAGCAAAATGACCGGTCCTGCCCTTGGCGCCGTCCGCGAACGTTGGGACGACGAGGCGGATTTGTACGAGTGGATCAGAAACTCACAAGGTATGATTGCCGCCGGTAACCCTCGTGCGGTAGAGTTGTGGAATGAATGGAAGCCAACAGTGATGAATAGTTTCCCAAATCTCACTGACGAGGACATCGCCAACATTCTGGCCTACGTGGACTATCAGTATCTCGGTCTGGGAAATGCAGCGGCCGGAGGAGCCGTTGCCGGCACCTCTGAGTGCGCAACCCCAACTGCGGCTGAAGACAGCAACCGCCTGCTTTATGGGTTCTTGTTTGTCATTCTGGCTCTGTTGGCACTGGTACTTGCCCGTATCATTTCCAACCTGAATCACATCCAGCAGGTGAAGGAAACCGGAATTGCACCAGAACGCAAGACGCTGGCTGAAGTATTGACCAGCAAGGGGGTTATCAGCTTTGCTATTTTCCTGATCATTGTGGTTGGTGGCTTCATTACCGTGCAGAATGCGACTAATCTTGGCCGCCAGCAGGGTTATCAGCCGGAACAGCCGATTAAGTTCTCGCACATCATCCATGCCTGCGAACATAAAATCGACTGTAATTATTGCCACGACGGTGCCCGCCGCTCCAAGCATGCCGTCATTCCCGCAGCCAACACTTGTATGAACTGTCACAAGGCCATCAAAAATGGTTCAAATTACGGCACAGCAGAGTTAACGAAAATCTACGCTTCTATAGGTTTTGATCCCAGTACGGATAAGTATATCGAAAACTACGAGAACCTCACCGAAGAGGAAATCCGGAAAATCTATACTAAATGGATCGCCGATCAATACATCCAGGAGAAAGGCCAATTGGATAATGAAGGCGAAGAAATCATGGAAGCACAATGGGAAGGTATAGTCGAGGCTCTTACCGATCCGGCGACCGGCGATAATTCCATAGCCGGCCCCATCGAATGGGTGCGTATCCACAACCTGCCTGATCACGTTTACTTCAACCATGCCCAGCACGTATCTGTAGGTAAAATCGAGTGTCAGCAATGTCACGGAAAGATAGAACAAATGGAGGTTGTCAAGCAGTACTCTCCACTCAGCATGGGCTGGTGTATCAACTGCCACCGCCAGACAGAAGTGAAATTTGCGGACAATGGTTACTACGATAACTATTACGAAAATTACCACCAGGAAATTGAAAATCTCCAGAGAGATAAGGTAACCGTAGAGGACATTGGAGGAACAGAATGCCAAAAATGCCACTATTAATGCTCTGATACATCCTGTAAAAAGCCATCCTTTTTACAAGGCGTATTTGTGCTATTTCTATAAAAAGTAAGCGATACACTAACATATAAGATGAAAAATCAAGAACAAAATAAGGAAGTCTGGATCGGGGTCGAACACTTGGAAAATGACCCCCATTTTCTGGAATCCATCCAAAAAGAGTTCAACAACGACGAGAGCCTTCTCGCCAAAGAGGAAGCGATGGCCGTCAAGTCCAATCGTCGGGATTTCCTGAAATACTTAGGTTTCAGTCTCAGTGCTGCCACCGTGGCTGCCAGTTGTGACATTCCGGTAAAAAAGGCAATACCTTATGTTACCAAGCCAGATGAAATCGTTCCTGGTGTCGCCACCTATTACGCTTCTTCCTTTGTCAACGGAGGCGATTATTGCCCTGTGTTGGTAAAGACTCGTGAGGGACGTCCAATCAAACTGGAAGGAAATGTTCTTTCCAGCATGACTAAAGGTGGTACGAGTGCCAGAGCCCAGGCAAGTGTCCTCAGCCTTTACGACACCAACCGTTATCAGGCTCCTATGAAAAAATCAGGAGAATCCTGGGAAAAAACTTCCTGGGCCAACCTGGATAAAGAAGTAGGTGGCAAATTGGCAGGAGGCTCCATCCGGGTACTGACCAACACGATTATTAGCCCGACTGCACACAGTGCGCTGAAAGAGTTTTTGAATGCTTACCCCGGAGCCAGTGTCGTTACTTACGATGCGGTTTCATCTTCTGCGCTTTTGCAGGCAAATGAAGAGTCGTTTGGTCGCCGGGTAATTCCCAACTATAAGTTTGACAAAGCTCAAGTCATTGTCAGTTTTGGTGCAGATTTTCTTGGAACATGGGTGTCCCCCATCGAGTTTGCCAGACAATACGCTGCCAACAGAAAGGTCGATGCCAAGAAGCCAAGTATGTCACGTCATATTCAGGTGGAAAGTGCCATGACGTTGACCGGCTCAAACGCTGACAACCGGATTTTGGTGAAGCCTTCGGAAATGGGTCAGGCAATTGTTGCCCTGTACAATGCTGTAGCTGGCAAGGCCGGTGGGCAGAGTGTCAGTGGCGGAAAAAGTGAAGCCTCCGACGCAATGGCAAAAGTTGCCAATGAGCTGTGGGCTAACCGCGGTAAATCGCTGGTAGTTGCCGGAACCAACAACACAGGTGAGCAGATTTTGGTAAATGCCATCAATAATATGCTTGGCAATTATGGACAAACCATCAGTTTTGCCAATGCATCCATGCAGCGTCAGGGTAACGATGCTGCTGTAAAGAGCCTCCTCCAGGATATGAACACCGGCAAGGTGACTACCCTGATTGTCTGGGGAGCAAACCCGGCGTTTGATTTGCCGGATGCAGCGCTTTTCAAAAGCGGACTCGAAAAAGTAAAAACTAAAATTTCCTTTGCTTTTTCTCCAAACGAAACATCTGCTCTGTGTGATTACATTGCACCTACTCATCATTACCTTGAGAGCTGGGGCGACGCAGAACCTAAGAGTGGTCACTACAGCTTAATCCAGCCAACTATTTCTCCGCTTTTTGATACTCGTCAGGGAGAAGAAACTTTGCTGCGCTGGGCCAATAGTGTAAATATCGACACCAAAGCAGAACAGCCCTATTACGAATACCTGAATGCCAACTGGCAATCAAATATGTTCCGCCGTCAAAGCAACTATGCTACTTTCCAGGCTTTCTGGGACAGTACGCTGCACGACGGAGTTTTTGAAATCCAGGAAGAAGAACCTGCTTACACGTTCGGAGGAAATGTGGCAGCGGCAGCTGGCAAAGCATCCAAACCAGGCAGCGGACTGGAAATTTCTTTTATCGAAACAGTTAATATTGGTGCTGGCGAATATGCTGACAACCCCTGGTTGCAGGAAATGCCTGACCCGATCAACCGTTGCGTTTGGGGAAATTACTTAGCGATCCCGATTGAATTCGACGGAGATCGTCGCTTCAACGGAGCCGGGCAATTCTCCGGCCTGAACAAAGATGAATATTACAAGTCCGCCGACAAGGTTGAAGTAACCATCGGAGACGTCACCCAAACCATCACTTGCGTTCGCCAATTTGGTCAAAAGAAAGAGACCGTTTCTCTCGCCTTAGGTTATGGTCGTTCTGTGGCAGGTGATTGTGGTGTAGGAATCGGACATAACGTCTATCCCTGGATGAGCCGTGATGCCGATGGCAATGTCCAGTATTTTGCTACCAATGTGGAAGTAAATACCAACACCGGCAAAGACGACGAGTTTGCCTGTGTTCAATACCACCACACAATGGGGGTCACCGGAAAAGTCGATGGATCTGACGAAACGCTCAATGTGGACGAAGTAGCTCTGATGTCTCTGGGCAAAGGATTCCAGGGGTCACTCACCGAGCGTTCGGTAATTGAGAGGACACATTTGAAAGACCTTGAAACCTTCCTCTACAGCGACGGTAAAAATGGTCAGGAAAGAGAAGGCCTCGTTACCCGTCGTGAACACCATGAATACTTAAATCAGCAGACGCTGTATCCTTACAGTGAATTTGTCGCTGAAAAATATAGCCAGGGTCACCACTGGGCCTTGCACATCGACCTGAATTCCTGCACCGGTTGTGGTGCTTGTCAGGTGGCTTGTGTTGCTGAGAATAACGTTCCTGTCGTTGGTAAACACGAAGTATATCGCCACCACGAAATGACCTGGTTGCGTATTGACCGTTACTTCTACGGCGACTACGAAAATCCAAACGTCGTTTACCAGCCGATGATGTGCCAGCACTGCGACAATGCTCCGTGCGAAAACGTCTGCCCTGTTTCGGCTACCAACCACAGTTCGGAAGGTTTGAACCAGATGGCGTATAACCGTTGCATCGGTACCCGTTACTGTGCGAACAACTGTCCTTACAAAGTCCGTCGTTTCAACTGGATGGACTACAACACTGCCGATCTTTTCCCGGCAAATGAAGTATCGCTGAATGGTGAGGCTGTTCCTTTCGGTGCTGACAACCTGACCCGAATGGTACTCAATCCGGATGTAACGGTGCGGGTACGCGGGGTTATGGAGAAATGCAGTTTCTGCGTGCAGCGCATTCAGGAAGGCAAGCTTACTGCGAAGCGGGAAGGACGTGCCCTGCGTGACGGAGAGGTAAAATCTGCCTGCCAAACCGCATGTCCGACCGGTGCCATCACTTTTGGTGACACCAATATGAAAGGATCCGCCATTGATCAGAAGTTTAATGATCCATTGAATTATATCGTACTGGAAGAAGTGAACACTCGTCCTTCGGTTCAATACACCGCTAAGGTTGTAAACCGGGATGAATCACTGAGCTAAGATCAATCGGATCTTTATCGGAGTCAGACGGACTCACTGTTGAAATTAATCATGTAAAAATAGTAGTTTGTATAGGGAAGTACGGTACGTACGGCCAACTGCAAACTGCCGCCAAAGGAAATCCTTTGGGACAACTGCCGACTCAAAAATATGAGTGCACCAGTTTCAAAAATACGCGAGCCTTTAATAGAAGGACACAAAAGTTACCACGACATTACCGAAGACCTTGTCGGACCTACCGAGAAAGCCCCCAACACTATGTGGCTGGTAGCCTTTATCATTTCGGTCACTTTG
>JBFIJS010000321.1:0-5469 GCA_041600595.1 Saprospiraceae bacterium
GCCTGCACCTGAACTTCCATCCTGATCGCAAGTCCCATGGTTTCCCCGTGGATAGCTCCACCACCTTCATCGTTATAAATCCAAAAGATCATCTCATCCGGAAACTGAGGAGGCAATTCCTCACATCCTCTGATTTCGATCGTAGGGAAGTCACCATCAAGTGGATTGTAGATGCCATCCAGGTTTTCATCCCAGAATCCGGCTAAACCCTGCGAAGTAAAAGGCAGGTCAAAACCGACCGTAGAGAAGAAAAATGGGTTGCCAACAGCAGGCCATTGTTTGAGGCCAAACGGAATCATGTCTTCGGTGTAATCACCCAGACCATCCCTTGCATTTTGGTATAACAAAAGATGTTGTTGAATTTCCTCACCGGAAACTTCAAAAAACCGCTCCCACTGATCACAGAAAAGCTTGTCAGTAGTACCCGTTTCATCGTTCAACGGACCGGCCCAGAAATCACTCTGTCCGCGCGAGTTACCATAAGTCTGGGCTGCCACTTTCAGGTTGCCCCCGGGATCCAACCCACCGAGCCAAACGGCACCGGCGAAGATAGAGGAGATTTCCTGCTCTCCCGGAGCTACTTTTGGAACCACATATTTACCGTCATTCCTGTTCCACCATACGTCACCACCACAGGTCAGTCGGGCTCGGATATTATTCACATCCTGATCGATTTGCCGGTTGGCCGTTACACATTGTTCCCGAAAAGAGATAGAGCTGTTATTACTCGGGGTGTTATTGTTAGGCTCGACTACTCGTTCCTTCGGATTGTAATAAGCATGAGAAGCAGGACTAAACATGTACAATCCAAAGAATAAAGCAATAAGTAATTTTATATTACGCATAACTACATTCTTTATACTACGCAGGAGTTGCGGGCAATTTCTGCGTAGCTTAGGTTTATTATATTAAAAGTTGACAATAGCCCCCACGAAAATTCGCCTTGGCAAGCTAAAATTATCCGGGTTCAACAGACGCCAGTTGTAAGATGAAAGAAATGCATTCAACAACTGAGTGTCCTGTGAGC
Source organism: Saprospiraceae bacterium (assembly GCA_041600595.1). Lineage (GTDB taxonomy): Bacteria > Bacteroidota > Bacteroidia > Chitinophagales > Saprospiraceae > UBA6168. Next base: position 1,028 of record JBFIJS010000321.1, read on the forward strand.
CATCTAAGCTATCAAACTGGGTAGAGTTCAACAGTGACTGTCCCTGTGCCGAAACCAAAAAACCATCATCTTTCGGAGAGCCGGTCTTACGGAAAACGCTGATGATGTTTCTCCGGTCAAACAAGTTGGAAACCCTCATGTAAACATTCAGGCCAATAGCTCTGGACGCACCCGGCTTGGTCAAGTCAAATGATTTATCCAATCTGGCATTTACCGTAAAATTCCAGGGCAAACGAGAACCATTCAAGGCTCCAAGGTTTCCAGCGGCACCAAACTGCTGAGCCTGTTCAGCAGCAGTATAAGGACGACCGGAAACGGCTATCGTAGTGAGGTTCAAACCTGTGTTGGCCAGGACGTCCAATCCACCGATACGAGGTCCGTTGTATTCTTTTCCGGAACGGTAGCGGTAGTCAATGATACCTGTCAAACGGTGACGTTCGTCAAAGCTCATTGGGAAAAGGGCCCGCTGGATACCCCTGGAAGATAAGCCCCGGGAGGTATTTGCATCAGAACCCGTTCCATCGGCGAACTGCAGGGTGTAAGCCAGGTTCAGAGAGATATTACCAGTTCTTCTCAGGTCATAGGAAAGGTTGAACCCTTTAATTGTTGCGAAATCAAGGTTGTCAAAGGTTTCATATTCTGTTACCGGCGCCGCAAAAAGAATCCAGCGGCTCTGGATCATATCTCTGAGTTCTTTGTAGTAGGCCGACATTTTGATGGCTGAACTGTTGCTCAGTTTCTGTTGGAATCCTACTTCATAGTCGATTGTACGCTCTGGCTTCAGGTTACCATTGTTACGAAGGCTACTACCGTTTGACTCCCAGTAGAAATACTCAAGTGGGCTGATCCTTGCATTCGATGGTGGCCGCTGTACGAGTACATCATAGTGAGCAAAGAAGTTAGCTTCGTCAGAAATAGGGAAAGAGAACGCCAAACGAGGCATCCAGTTTACCTGTGGGGTGTAATCTTCAAACGAGATATCCGGATCAAAATCAGGGCTGGTCACATTTCTGCGGCTCTCCTGCTCTTCTCTGTAACGTGGGAATACCGTACTACCACCAAAGATCTCACCACCACTGTTGGCAGGTGTACCATTGGGGAAATACCAGGTATCTCCATCGCGATAAGCTTGTACCACATCACCTCCGTCACCGGTAACATACACTTTGAAATCATCGCCGATGTTGCCCGGACGATCTGCTCCCACAAAATCAGCTGCATTCTGAACTTCGTACAGTGAATAAGGGTCTTTCAACACCTTAGTATTGGCATCAAAACGATCGACCCTCAAACCGACCCGGAAAATGATGTCTTTGAACGTAAATTTATCCTGAATATAAGCGGCCTGATAAAGCGGTTGGAATGCGGCAATTGGAAAGGTACGAACACCATTTGCATCCACCTGAGTGAAGAAGTCATCGAAACCAACGTTATCAATCGGGTTACCCAAATAGTCATATCCCCAATAGTCCATATTCAAAAGACCGCCACCGCGCTGATCATTCAATTCACGGGCAGAGAACATGTCCAAACGAAGCTGGCTGGGATCCAGCTCATGAACATTGAAATATTGATAAACCGGTGTTCCATCAATAGCCCGGACTCTTTCGTAAAACTGATTCTCCGGATTGATAATTGGATTCAATGCAAAGACATCATAAGACGCACCCGGGAAAAACTGGGTAACGTTGTTGGAATCCACTAATGGGAACAATTGCCCGTTGATGACTTCGTACAAGGCATAACGGCTTTGATAAGTACCGATTACATTGCTCGAGTCAATGGTAGCACCTTCCAGGTGCTGGTTCGCCAGCAGTTCAGCTGCTGTCCACAAGTATCTGGGGTTAATATCGTATCCCCTTTCATTTCTTTGCTCGTAAAGAATTCCAAACTGAATATTGTGTCTGGTACCACCCGAACCGCCCGGAACCAACTCAAAAGAGGTATTGGCATTGAAGGTAAACAGGTCTGTTTCCCGCTTACTGTAAAGGTTGTAAACGGTACCAACATTGGCGAAGTGATTCGACCAGTTTGTTGTCAGTGTATTTTCAATCCGACCATTTCTGAATTCAAAAAAGTCAAAGTTGGTCAAATCGGCTGCATTCACGTTGTAAGCTGCCAAAACCGGGTTGATATTCGGATCCGGCTGATAGCCACCTGGCCCCAGAATCCTGGTAAAGTCAGTTTGCTCGGCAAATTCTTCAAAAACGAATGGGATCGTATCTCTGACACCACCGGGGCGAACCCACGGCACGTTGTTCAATTCACGGATTTGTAGACTATCAATGGTTGGTACCCAGTCCAGATCCCAACTACCAATGTAGCCGTAGTTGAACAGGTTATCTTTATGACGTTGGTCTTCCCTGTTTCTTTCAAATCTCTCGTAACCAAACTGCAATGTGTACACTGCATTTTGAATCAAAGAACCTTTTCTGGCTGCATCCCGGTCGGAAGCCAGGGCTGTTGTAGTACCCAGGCGATGCCGGAATCTGAAGTTTGTCCGGTAACGGACCGTGTTATCGAATGGATTGTTGTGGCTGTTAAATACTGTCCAGTCCCCACTACCCCGTTGGTTGGGCGTAAACTGGTTTTCCGTGTCAGTGTAGGTACCCGATAAAGTTACATCGATACTTTTTCCAAGGTTGGCATCCAATTTAGCGTTGATGTCATAGGTTGTTCTTGCTTCGTTAGGATTGTAATCCAGAACATCCACATTTGTATTATCGGCAAAACGGGAAGAAGGAATCAAAGCAGTACCCAGCAATTGCACCGGGTTTTTTTCCAATTCCTCAATGTATTCTTGTTTGGCCCGGAATACAGAAGTCGCCGGCGGATCGTCATCCTTATTATATAGGTACTGACCACCGAGCCGGTAACCCAGAATGGTCTTGCCCTTTTGTTTCCAGATCGGCCCTGCAAAATTTCCACTAACCAGTCGGTGACCATAAGAATCCAGATACTCGGAAGTTTCCATTTCAATACCACCACTAAACTTGTCAGATGGACCCTTAGTTGTGATCGAAATGATACCCCCGGTTACGTCGCCGTACTTCGCTTCAATACCACCTGTAATGACTTGAAGTTCTTCGATGTATTGGGTGGGAATGGTATTACCAAACACACGTACACCATCGATGTAGAAGTTGGTGGCATCCGATCTGGAACCACGCAAATTGATCGCACCACCGTCATCGGCAGAGGAGGCCCCGGCTCCAAGGGAGGCCATGGCGTTTACATCACGGGTTGGGAGACTTTGGATTTCTTCTGCGCTGAAAACTTTTCCCTGTGTAGTTTCATCCTTGGAAACGAGCGGGCGCTCGTATCTGACCACAATGTCTACATCCAAAGTTACACCAGGAGGCATCTTCGCATCCAATTGGTTGGACTTCCCGGAAGTCACAGTTACGCCGGTTACCTTGTAATCGGAGTATCCTGTATAGGAAAACACCACATTGTAAGTACCTGCATCAAGTTCAGTGAGACTGTAAAAACCATCGAAGTCTGTTTCCGTCCCTGTGATCAGCACATCGTTTTTATAGATGGCTACAGTTCCGAAAATGATCGGCTCTCCAGTTTCAGCATCCGACACTTTTCCTTGCAGGGTCGTCTGTGCACTGACAGCGATCCCGGCGAACAAAAAAGCAGCGGTGAGTAGTAAATAACGTGCCATAAACATGAATTTTATTTATAATTTAAATGATTACGTTCATACAATAAGAGCGCAATAATAGTGAAAACATAAGTCCTCACAAAATCACTTTTTGCGTCTGCAGTTACCTTTTTCGGTTTTTCAAATAAATCGGTTGGATTATGACCTGACGTTTTGCTTTCCAGGGCTCGAAAGAACACTTTAATTTCTGCTTCAAAAATAAGTCAGACATCCTTACAAATTGGACAAATAATAATCATAAGTCAGGTTTCTAAAATACCTTTCCAACGGGTCGCCGAATCTTTACAATGGGGTATTTAAGCCTAAATACATGCATAGATGGCAGTAATATCCATGACAGGGGTACAATTTAGACATTACAATTTGCTTTAAATTCGAATAAGTCAGGTTTTAAACTACTAATTATTTAGGCCCCCTGATCCCCGATGATTCAATAAGAACCTATATTTGGCGGTGAACCGAGCAAACTATTTTTAAACAAAACAACGCTGAACTTTTATGAAAAACCTGATTGTCATGCTCTTGACCTTTGTGATATTCTGTGGATGTCAGGCTGAAAAAAAAGAAACGATCATCTGCAATTGGTATGTCCGCTACGAAGCAGATGCACAAAAACTTCGGGCCGAGGCTGATTTCACAGCAGTTAATGAAGAAAAAAAACAGCCTTTTTCTCCTTCCGGAGGGGTCGCTTTTATGGGAAGCAATATGTCTTCCCAAACGCTGCCCGATGGAAAGCCCAGATACAGCTACGAATACACCGGGAACCTTCCCA
>JBFIJS010000322.1:0-5466 GCA_041600595.1 Saprospiraceae bacterium
CCGGATAGTACCCCGGGCCCAGCTTACTTATAAAACGTTTGAGTTCCTGGAGGAAAAAGCTTTTGCGGCGAGTGCCTATGGTTTTCTGGAAGGGGAAACGGTTGAACCGGATGGTTGCTACCTGTTCGTTTATTATCAGGGGCGTATCAGCCGTCTGAAAAGAAAGGACTGTACCTTTTGGAATAACAAAAGAGGTGATTTGATAACCCTGCCGGTGGTTAAAGGGCTCTGGGGATATGAGTTTGTCGCACTGGATTGAATCACCTGCGAGCAACTATCCAGAAGGAAGTACTCTGGAAAAAGAATTAAATGATCCCCTCATTGACGGCAAAAAGCACCAACTCGGAGGTGGTCCCGATTTTCAACTTTTTCATGATGTTTTTACGGTGCGTGTAAACAGTGTGCGTACTTAGATGCAGCTCGCTGGCGATCTCCTTGGCGATCAGGCCGCTGGCGACATAACGAACGATTTCAATTTCCCTTGGAGTAAGCGGCAGTGACTTGCAGCTTTCCTTTGGAAAAGATTTTTCCAGCAGATGGTTCAGGACATTTGTACAGTAGTATTTTTCGTTCTTGGAAGTGGCTACAAATGCATCGATTATCTCCTTTTCATCGCATTGTTTTGATAAAAAACTGTTGACCCCATTTTCCAGCACTTCGTAGATGTTGTTTTTATCTTCATCGCTGCTGATAACCAATAATCTAACCTTAGGGTATTCTTCTTTTATGCGGGAAATCGTTTGAGTGGTAAATGCACCGGGTTGGTTATAATCCATGACAACAATGTCCACCTTTTTTTCACTGAGTTCGCGGAACAACTGCTTTTCATTCGGTACTTCTGAAATGATTTTATATGCTGGCTTATTCTGCAGAATATGCCTCAAGCCTACCCGGATGAGGTATTGTGAGTCAGCAATAATGATGGAAACATCTTTCATAAAACGGATTTTCAAAAGTACAGGCTGCAAATATAAATTTAGTGTAGGCTACCCAACAACTTTATTTAGATCAATTTCAGATAGTTGGACATACCTTGACAATTCCGTGGCATTCAAGTCCTGTAACAATACTTTACACAAGTTGGAACATTGTACTTTTTTAAAAGAACCATCAAACTCGCCTTGCTGATATTTTTACACAAAGAGTTTTTCTTGACAGCCTGTTGATCATTTCAACTCTACCACATAGCGGAAGGAAGGAAAAATAGGTAGCAGGCTTACTTCTACAAATTCTTGTGACAAAACGCCCTCCTCGTCGAATTTATCTCTGAGGGTCCGGAACAAGGGGTTCAGGTTGTTGTAGAGGTTGGTGATGCCGAGTTTTAGCGAATGCCGGGTGTTTTTATGAATGAAATAATGATTGGCGGAAATATCGAGGCGATGGTAGGCAGGCAATCTCCGGTCATTGATGCCCTCCGGTATGGGTACACTTTGAATGCCAATCGGTATTCCGGAAAATTGTTGGATGGAGTATTCCTGCGATGGCAGGCTGTAGAAAGAACCGGAGGCCAGGGTAAGACCTGATGCGAAATCCCATTTTTCATTCAATTTGTACAGCACCTGCACACTAAAATTGTGTCGGCGATCCAATTTGATGGGGAAACTTTTCCCATCATTGATTTCCTCGGAAAATTTCCGGCTCGATTTACCCAGTGTGTAACTCATCCATCCACTCCATTTTTTTCCTTGCCTTTGCAATAAAAATTCAGCGCCATAGGAATTTCCCGTACCAACAAATACCTGCTCCTGCCAACTGATAGAATTAATTCTCTCGATCGGGCCGCTAAAGAACAACTGGTTGGATAATTTTTTATAATACAGATCAACGCTACCTGAGAAACCTTTTTTCAAGGTTTTTTTCATGCCTAATGTAAATTGCCAGGAAGTCTGTGGAGGAATTTTGTCGGTTGCCGTTACCCACAAATCTTTCGGAAGCCCCAGTCGGCTGGGACTTAACAGGTGTAAAAACTGGGAAACACGATTGATGGATGCGTCAATTGTCGTATTGTTATCAACGGAATAACCAAAAAGCAGCCGGGGTTGCAGTAAAACGTGCCATTTGCCAAGTACCTCTGAGGAGGATAGTCGCAGACCTATGTTTGTTCTGAATTTTTCGTTAAAAACAATTTCGTCCTCGATATAGCCTTCTATCTCGTTTGAATAAAGTGGCAGGTTAGCGGCATCACCAATCGTATCCCGGTCTATAAAATCAATTTGTTCGACATCCTCAAAATTGGAGATTTTGGTTTCGAATTTATGCCGGGTAAACATCCCGCCGAATTTGATTTTATGATTATTAAAACTACCATAGTCAAAATCGGTTCGAATAGCCATGTCTTCAATAGTGGAAGAATACAACTGAAAGATTATATCCCGGTTGATGACCTCCTCCGAACTCGTAGATAACAATTCAACCAGATCCTGGGAAGAATAACGATAAGTGCTGTAAGTAAAGGTGGTGTTGCCGAATAACCGGTCTGAAAAGACGTGGTTCCAGCGTAGAGAAGCCAATTGATTTCCCCAATCAACTAATTCAGAATCGATAAGTGCGGAAGTTGTGTCGCCAAAGGTACTTTTCAGAATTCTTACATCTTCAAAATCATCGTTGCCGGAATAGTAACTCAAATAGAGCCGGTCTTTTTTCGTGACATCGTAATTGAATTTAATATTCAAATCACCAAAATGGTAAATGACAAAGCCACCGTTATCACGAAGTTTCCGGCTGATTGGTTCGCTGTAAAAATCAAATAAGGCCCGGCGGCCCGAGAAAAAGAATGCCCCCTTGTCCTTTACCAGCGGCCCTTCCATCGTTAGTTTAGCCGAAGTCACACCAAACTCCACCTCCGTCAGCAACTCCTTCTTGTTCCCCTCTTTGGTTTGAATATCCCACACCGAGGACATGCGGCCTCCATATCGGGCCGGGAAAGCTCCTTTGAGAATCTTTGCACTTTTGACGGCACTACTGTTGTAGACAGAAAATAACCCGATTCCGTGCATGGCATTATAAATTGGTACGCCATCGAGCAAAAAAAGATTTTGGTCAATTCCCCCACCCCGGATGGCCAGTCCACCAAATCCATCGGAACCGGTCTGGATGCCGGGCAAGGTCAGTGCAGTTCGCACAAGGTCCGTTTCCCCACCCAACGCTGGCATCCGGCCAATCTGCTCCATGTTTAAATTGAACTCATTGGATGTATTTTCCACAAAAGAAGAGTCATTGAAAAAGCTCACCAGCACCGGGGTTAGCCAGAGGGGTTCGAGCGCTATGTTCATCTGTTGATTCTGGTTGTGATAGAATTGCCGCTCAACCGGTTTGTACCCCATGCTGGATATGACTAATTCCACCTCCCCTGAATTAAAGGTCAGACTAAAAAAACCGAACCGGTTGGTGTAGGTGCCAATTTTTCGAACCGGGTCGTAAATAACGGCCCCGATGATATTTTCTCCGGTTTCCTTGTCGGTAACATACCCGCTGACCGTGAAATTGGCGGTGTTCCTATCCTTACTGACAGATAAAATAACCTGCTGCCCGATTTCCTGAAAAGTGATGTCTGTATCTTGCAAAAAATACGCTAATACCTCCTGTAAGGGTACACCGGCTCTGTTGAAGGTGACATAATGATTGTCTGGTAAAATTTTATTGCTAAAAGAAATGGGAATATTGTATTCATCGATCAACAAAAACAGGGCGTCTTCCAGGGGGAGATTCTCACAGAAAATATCAATTCTTTTTTCAAGCAGTGATGATTGACCTTTGACACATGTAAAGGCGAACAAAAAACATATCACTATCTTGATTTTATTCATCCATTCAACTTTTAAGTACTGACAAAAAGCCGGGTAAAGTTTTCTTTTCTATGCTTGATGCGTAGCCTGATTAGTGTAATCTGTTTCGCTGCATCTAAAAAATTATAAGTTGGCTGCGCTCACTAAAGGACTTGTAAAACAAATTGGTACTTCGTTGCGCAAAGTAATCTAAGTTTTTGAAATCAGCCGGTTGAATTTCTGAACAAGCGGTATGCAGGCATTGTTTTCAACCGTTCAACAGAGAAGAGTTGTTTTTATAAAGGCTATAAATGACAAAAACCCAGATGAATTCATCTGAGTTTTTCGTCGTCATTGGGTTTTAGCCGGAAGGATTATTTTATCAAGTGCAGAATGAAGAGAAATTTAAAATCAATCACAACAGGAGCCTTTTACCATAAATTTATTTTTACCAGCAGCAATAAATTCGAGATCGCAGGCAGCTGAAAGACCAGCAAAGGCATTTTCCAGATTCAGCGAGTTTAAGCTGATGGTGAACGGACAGGTATTTAATTCATCACTGTCAGATACGATGGTGACATCGTGCAGCCTTTCCAGTGTTTTGAAGATTTTGTCAAGCGGTGTTTTTTTAAACCGCAGCTGACCACTTTTCCAGGCGCTGGCATTTTCCGGTACAGTCGCTTCTTTTGTCAGGGAAGCAGTTGTATAGTCGAAAGACAACAGATCACCGGCAGTCAGCATCTGAGAAGACATTCCATCAATCTCCACTGCAACCGAACCGGATGCAACGGCAACTTCCAGCTTCTTTTTACCGGGAAAAGAACGAACATTAAAGGATGTACCCAAAACGGTAATCACCGCTTTTTCAGTCTTGATAATAAACGGTTTGGAATCGTCTTTTACTACATCAAAAAAAGCTTCCCCACTTAGTTCCACGATTCTTTTCGCCTCACTGAAAGTCGGGGGAAAAAGCAAAGCACTGTTGCCATTAAGGTTGACGACCGAACCGTCGGCCAATGTGAGGTCTTTCCACTCCGTACCATCCGTGGCAACCTTTTCAAGTCCATTTACTGAAAATGGGATATTTTTGACAAACAAGCCGGCGACGATCAGGACGGCGATCATGGCTGCGGCACTCATCCACCGTCGTCGTGTGTTCATCCGGTAAAGGATGGAGGCCGGTTTTGGTTCTTTTTGGAGTTGGGCCATAAAATTATCGTGAGCGTTTTCGGTATCAACCCGATAACCTTGTTTGTAAGAGGCGGTAAGATCCCAGATTTGCTTCAATTTGGTTGTATCCTCGTTTGGCTGAGAATTTATCCAATCATTAAATCCCTTCATTACTGTGTTTTTGTTTAGTTGGATTTTAAACGGTCATTTTAGAAAGAGTCACTTTGTCAGAACCCTCCCCCTATCTACTTTGCTAAATTCATAAAGAAAATGGTGATGATTTGTAAGTCAGTTGACCAATTGCCAAATGGTTGCCTGATTTTGTCGTTCATCTTCCCTTTGTATCGATTGAAAGTGCATCCCGTAGAATTTTCAGCGCTTTGGACATCTGGTTTTCGACAGTTTTAACAGAAATATCCAACGCATCGGCAATTTCCTTGTAGGATAGATCCTCAAACCGACTCAGGGTAAAAACCAGGCGACAACGTTCGGGCAGAGAATCAATGGTGTCATTGATCAGTTTTTCCAGGTC
>JBFIJS010000323.1:0-5465 GCA_041600595.1 Saprospiraceae bacterium
AAAGTGGGCTGAAAGAGGTGTATACGAAGGATTGGTGTTGAACCGGGAAAAGCAGCTACAGCCTTTTGTACAGGGGCTCTTTAGAACATGACGCCACCCGGAAACCGAAAGATAAACATTTCCAGTCCGCTTTCGGTTGTGCGGGCGCAGTTTTTCGGGAACCCGAAGCCCCTGTGGCCTGTGGCATCCGGTCTCATCCTTATACTTAGACAGCCCGCTGGATGATTTGTAACAAATCCCTGTACTTTAGCCCCGTATTTCATTGCTACGACATTTTACCACAAATTCACCCCATGGTATTTTTAGCAAACCTTGATCCCAACCTTTCCAAATTTGTACTGATCGGTGCATTAATCATGGCCATCGGTTTGCTGCTGCGATGGTTGAAGCAGCCCAGCGTCATTGGCTACATTCTGGCTGGCGTTCTCATGGGCGAACACGGACTAGACGTTCTGACCGACGAGGCCGTGATTGCTTCTATGGGGGAATTTGGATTGATCCTGTTGCTGTTTTTCATCGGTATGGAAACAGACCTGAACTCCCTGGTCAAAAACTGGAAAGCCTCAATACTAAGCACTGTCTTACAGATTGGCGGCAGCGTTCTGATCGTTGCACTGATCGGTCTTTGGCTCGATTGGGGGGTAGCGCGGGTCATTGTGCTGGGCTTTGTGGTCAGTTTGAGCAGTTCGGCCGTAGTGATAAAAATGCTACAGGATAAGGGGGAGGCCCAAAGCCTTATTGGACAAAACGTCATCAGCATCCTGCTGACACAGGACATCCTTATCGTCCCCATCCTGATTGCCACCAATTACCTCGGCGGTCAACTGCCCGAAACGAGCGAAATCATCCTGCAACTGGTCGGCGGCATTTTATTGGTTTCGCTGATGGCCTATGTCATTAAGAAAAAAAATATCCGGTTTCCCTATAGTGAAAAAATTGAGGAAGACCACGAGCTCCAGGTCTTTGTTGCATTCAACAGCTGTTTTGGATTTGCCCTGATCACGGCCCTGTTTGGCCTGTCGGCAGCGTTGGGGGCATTTGTTGCCGGCATCCTGGTACACTCAGCCCAATCCACTAACTGGTTTCACGAAAGCCTGCATTCATTCCGGGTGGTATTTGTAGCCTTGTTTTTCATTTCCATCGGTATGCTGATCGACCTCAACTTCCTGGTGGTACATTGGAAAACAATTGGCTTTTTGATCTTGGCTGTTTATGTTTCCAACCACTTCATCAACGCAGCTATTCTCCACTATTTCGACAACTCCTGGCGGGACAGTCTTTATGGCGGAGCCCTGCTGGCACAAATCGGAGAGTTGAGCTTTGTGGTGGCAGCTACGGCTTACCACAGTAAGATCATCACTGATTTCTCCTACCAAACCACCATACTCGTTATTTCCCTGACCCTCCTGTTGAGCCCTTTTTGGATCGCCATGACGAAAGCTCTGCTTTTCAAAAAAGCCAGGTAGGTCGTAAATGATAAGGGAAAAAGCTGCTACCTGCCGATGGTTTTTGACAAACCTTTTGGTGTTGCGTAAAAAATCTCAGCGTGAAATGATGGTTGTCAACTTTGCTACCCTCCCTGATTGCAGAGAGCGACCTGGAATGACACGGCTCTGCCAGAACAGCCTTTACAACAGTTCTGCCGGACATTCCAGGCCACCGGCGGACAAACAGGAGGGGCTTTTGTCAGTGCTCAGCACACCGCAGATGCTTCCGCCGGTAGCATCCCGTTTTTACCAATCATTACATTTACCGGCAAAAGCCCCCTACTCTATCACCAGTTCCTTTGCGCTCATCGCCGAAACCCCAAAATACCCCAGGGCTTTTTTGCCATCGGGATCGAGGTTGACGATATTGCCGACCAAGGCTGCCGGCGGGCTGTCGAACAGGCCACCGATAAAAGCGGTTTGGGTTTGCAATTGAAAAAAGAATTCATAAGCAGCCTTCGAAATGGACAATTGCTCAATCCGGTAATGATCGCCCAACTCCAGAGCTTCCGACACTTCAAAACCTATGATCGGGTTGCCATCCACAAACTCATCGCTGGCAAACAGCAGGTCGAATGGCTCGTTCAGGTATTCCCCGTTCACGTATTGTTTCCAGCGGTAGTAGTCGCCCTTGCCCGCCGGTTCCTCCGTGTCGATACTCACGTAGTAGCCTTCGTCTTCAAAAATTGTCTCTTCTTTAAAGTTTGAATAAATGGCGGCAATAGCCGGCACGGCCCGGAGTGTTTCGGGGTTCGACTCGTATTCCTCACCGACGGTGGTGCGGACGTAAATATGATAAACCGATCCAATCTGCCCGACGTATTCGGTTGTGTACACTCCCGGGGCGGTCTCGGTGAGGGTATCCACAGGCCCCTGCTCGTTGTGGAGTACGACCAGGGCACCCGTCACCCGGGGTGTTTCGGTGTTGTTAAAATAATTAGCCGTGGTAGCCAGCAGGACCTGCTTTTCGCCTTCCTGGTCGGTAAGCCAACCATCGACGACCAACTGCACCTCGCCATCGGGCACTTCAAGATCGACGACATCGGTACAACTTGACAAGAGAAAAAAAGCAAAGAGCATTAAAAATGATAGGTTGGTTTGCATGATTATATATTTTTTGTTGGGTATTTTTCTAAAAATACCTCCTGTTTTAAAATGAGAAATTATACGTCACGTAAGGCAGCACAGAACCAAAAATGGACAGGCGCACCGCTTCCGTCTCCAATGGATTGTCTTCGTTTTGGCGGAAGAAAATCGAGTAGGCATTTTTCCGGGCGTAGGCATTGTACACTCCAAAATCCCAGGAGCTTTGCCAGCGGCGATCCTCGTTCTTTTTCGGCGTAAATTGTACCCCCAGGTCCAGGCGGTGATATTCCGGAATGCGGGCCCCGTTCCGGTTGTTGTAGTGTGGCACGGTGATTCCGTCGAACACATACCGGGAAGCGGGATAGGTGATGGGCCGGCCCGTGGCAAAGGCGAAGTTGGAAGAAAAGGTCCACCGTTCGTTCATTTGCCAGATGGCGGTGACCGACAGGTCGTGGGTTTTGTCGTAGTTGGAGGGGAAGTACTCGTCGTTGTTGATGCCGGGTACTTTACGCTCCGACCTCGACAGGGTGTAGCTGACCCAGCCCGTGACGGCCCCTTTGTTTTTCCGAACCGACAGTTCCAGACCGTAAGCCCGGCCTTCGCCACTCAGCAGTTCGGTTTCGAGTGTCGAATTGACCAGCAGTTCCGCCCCGTCTTTGTAGTCCAGCAAGTTGTCAAAATCTTTATAGAAGCCTTCGATGGAAGCCTCGTACGCATTGCTCTTGAAGTTTCGGAAATAACCGATCGCTACCTGATCCACTGTGGAGGGGTCGATGTATTTGCCGCTAGGCGTCCAGATGTCAATCGGCGTGGCAGAGGTGGTATTGGATACCAGGTGGATATACTGCCGCATGCGGTTGTAACTGAATTTGACCGAATGCTGGTCATTGATCAGGTAATTGGCTGAGAAACGGGGCTCCGGTGCCGAGAAGGAAATGATTTTCTCCAGGGAACCGTAAGAAACCGTATCCACGATGGCTTCCCTTTCGGTGGGTTCCCCGTTTTCATAAATATAAATGTCTTCTTTGCCGAGTCGTTGAAAAGTAGAAAAACGCAGCCCGTATTGCAGGGTAAGGTTCCGAACCGGTTCGTGCTCGTAGCTCGCATAAATGCCCGCTTCCAGTGCGTACTGATGCTGGACATCTATTTCGTTGAAGATCGATTCCCCGCCGATACCCATGACCCGTCCGGGATGGAAACGGTAGAAATTCGCCTCCGTTCCAAAATCCAGTTTGCTCTTTGGATTGAAAAAATAGGAGAAATCGCTTTTCAGCACATAGTTGTAAATATTGGCGTCCCAGTCGAATGCCTCGGTCCCTTCGGGCACCCCGAAGGAGTAGCCGTAATCGCTGTAAATGGCCGTAAAATTGGAAAACAGCCGGTCGGAAAAGAGGTGGTTCCAGCGGATCGACGCCGTTGCATTGCCCCAGTCGGAGGAAAATTCTTCCCCGAAATTAAAGACGTCTTTTCCAAAATAGCCCGACAGGTAAATGCGATCCTTGTCGCTCAGCGTGAAATTGGCCTTGGCGTTCAGGTCGTAAAAATAAACGGTGTTGTCCTTGAGGTCTTCATTGAACTTGAGAAACAAATGACCATAGGAGCTGCGTCCGGCCACCATAAACGAACTTTCGTCTTTCTGGATGGGCCCTTCCAGTGTCAAACGGCTGGCAATCAGCCCAATACCACCGGTGGCTGCAAAATTTTTGCGGTTGCCATCCCGTTGCCGGACATCGAGCACCGAGGAAAGACGGCCACCATATTTGGCAGGGATTCCCCCTTTATACAGCTTGGAATCTTTGATCGCATCGACATTGAAAACGGAAAAAAGACCAAACAAGTGGGAGGAATTGTAAACGGTAGCTTCATCCAGCAGGATCAGGTTCTGGTCGACGCTGCCACCGCGGACGTTGAAGCCCGTGGCACCTTCTCCAACCGTGCTCACCCCCGGCAACAACTGGATACTCCGGATCAAATCGGCTTCCCCCATTACTTGTGGGATCTGTTTAATTTGTGTGGCACTCAGTTTTTCCACGCTCATCTCGATGTTCTTCACGTTTTGGTCGGCCTCCTCCGCCACGACGACGACCTCCATTGTCAGCAAGCCTTCCAGTTCCAGTTCGACATCTAAAACCTGGCTCTTATCCATGGCGATTTCCCTGACAGTAGTTTGGTAGCCCAGGTAGCTGAAGCTGATTTTGTAATTGCCGGGGGACATGGAAAGCGAATAAAAGCCGTAAACATTGGTCGAAGTACCGATCCCGGCGCCTTCTACATAGATATTGGCGCCGATCAGCTCTTCCCCATTGGTGGCATCGCGGATGTGTCCGCTAAGGGTCACTTTCTCTTGCGAAAAACCCATCAGGGACGATAGTAAAAAAAATAACAGTACGGATAATTTCAAATGATTTTTCATGTTGTCAATCGGGTAAAATGTAAAAAGTAAACGGGGTCGCATGAAAATGCCAAAAGTGTTTTTTTCCATATTCATGGCCTCCTGGTGATTTCAAAAAGTGGTGATTTTATTTTCCAGTAAGGGATACCCATCAGGTTGGTTCACCCTTACAAAAAGGGTTGTTTTTTCTGTTAAAACCCATTTTGTCTCTACAAAATGCCGGTTGGTTTCGACGAAAGTCACCGGCTAAAAAGCAGTTCTAAATATTTTCGAAAACAAAGGTATACCCTGCTCTGACGCCGGGCGACCGTATTTATAATTCCGTACTTCTTCAGGAGAAACAGAACTTTCGATGAGGGAGGGAAGAGCCGGCTATCCAAACACTATGGTTAGCTTCACAAACCGGCTTAGGGATTTGGACAAAGGAGCATTGTTTTATAGAAAATACAAGTGGCGCTATCGCAATTAAATGCAGTGTAACAAAAGTTTCTTTAAAATTT
>JBFIJS010000324.1:0-5443 GCA_041600595.1 Saprospiraceae bacterium
ACATAGTGACCTGGTCCGGAGCAATGGTCTCGCCGTACAAGGCCGCAATGCCAGCCACAACACTATTTTGAATGAGGTCGGTGATTGTCATATTTTACGTATTGGAAACAGACTCAAAACGAGGTGGTTTGGGAGGACTCCGTTACACAAATCATTCGTTTTGAGCTCATGTCCGATGTAGAAAAGATTTTACATTATTCATCAATGCCTTTTCAGAATCGGTACAGCTGATTTAAAAAGGCCGCAAAGTTACAGAATGGAGGTCAACTTACGACGCCGGCCGGCAGTTTGCAGCGTGCTTTCTCCGGAAAATATGACTGACTTTGCGCACCTGGTTCTCTGACCTCACCGGCAGTTTAAAAAGCTGCCCGGTTCGGCCCCCGTACCTGACCCAACGCCGGTATCATTGTTCAATACCAAAATGAGCAGCGAAAAGTTCACCGGGTGGTCACCTGGAAAAGCCTGGCGGCGGCTTTAGGAAAAGAAACAACAATTGGTTTACTTTTGCCATTATGCGAAAAATTGCCATTTCCGATATTCATGGATGCTACCTGAGCTTCGAGGCACTACTGGATAAAACCGCCCTATCCACCTCTGACGAGCTCTACCTGCTGGGCGACTTTATTGACCGCGGCCCCGACTCCCAAAAAGTTATTGATAAAGTTTTTCAACTGGAAAATGACGGATATCAGGTCAGATGCCTGGCCGGCAATCACGATTTTGCCATCCTGGATGCCAAAACGGACCCGACCTTTTTTCCGCAGTGGTACAACAGCTGGGGAGGAAAACAAACCATGGAAGGGTTTGGCGTTCGTTCGCTGGATGCTATCGATGGTATTTACTGGGACTTCTTCCAAGGCCTCGACCTGTTCCTGGAAGTGGACGAGTATATTCTGGTGCATGCCGGGCTCGATTTCCAGGCCAAAGATCCCCTAAAACCCGATGTGAACATGTTGTTCGTGCGCGATTGGTACGATCAGATAAATTATGATTGGTTGGGCGACCGGGTAATAGTGCATGGCCATACCCCGGTGACGGTAGAGCAGATTGCAGAGTGTTTGCGGGATTTGAGCACGAAAAAAGTAATCGACATTGACGCCGGGTGCTTTGCCAAACACCTGCCGGGGAAAGGCAACCTCTGTGCTTTTGATATGACCAACCGGCAACTTTTTTTTCAACCCAACCTCGATGATGTGAGCTCCTACTGGCGGTAGGCATGGGCACGACCTGTCCATCATTTTCGCCCGGTTTCTCAAAAGCAACTTTTACAAAATCTGACCCCGGTCCTGAATCGGGAGCACACTGCCGCTCTTTTGGACGATTCATTGTTCCAGTTGCTCCAACAGCCAGTCTTTGGCAGCCAGTACCTGCGTTGATTTTATCTCGTCGATTAGGGTTTGCCGGGCCGGTTCGTCTTTCCACGACCGATTGGCGATTAATTTTACAAAATGAATAAAATTCATGTACAACTCTTTGTGGTAGGCCAGCACCTTTTTCCGTTGTAAAAAAACTTTGAAGCTCCGCAGCAAACTATCCAGCGAATCTATTTCATCCAGCTCGAAATACATTCTGGTCAGCAGGGTTTTGGCGGTACAGGTGATGAGCAGGTCGCCGCCATAGTCGGTTTTCAATAATAGCTGCATGGCCATTTTGTAGTCCTTTTTCTGGTAGTAAAACCAGGCGTAGTTGTAGCTGTAATAAGCTTCCCGCTTGTCTTTTGGCAAATATTCCCGGTAGCGGTTGATGACGGACTCGATGATCGCAAACTCTTTCAGCATCAATCCAACCTGCACGATGTTGCTGTAGGTCCACGGCGACATAACCCCTTGATTAATAAATACATCCAGGGTCAGGCCGGACTGATAAATGTCAAATACTTCCCGCCGGTATTTTTCATTTCCGGTATTCAATTTTTTAATACAGAAATTGATGGCGTGAATATAAAGGTCCCGGAGTTCGGCCACTTTAAACAAATGGCTGAGCTCAAAAAGTTTGCTTTTTAATTGGGCAAACGCCTCGTCGTCTTCCTGATTGGTCAGGGCTTTGAATGTAAGGTAGTAAATAGCGATGGTTGGAATTTCCAAAAAAGGATGGCCTTGCAAAAAGCCGATGATCTCGTCGAGCGGCCCCATATCGTACGATTTTTTGGTCACAGCCTGATGACTCAGCAAGACGCAGGTGTTTTTCAGTTTTTCGGCGATGTAGGCAATGTCGTGGGTCCGGGTCAGCTCCTGCAGGTTGAATTCCCGGGTGCGCCCCTGTGTCCGGGCGTGCTTGTATTCCTCAAATTGCAACTGGTACTCTTTTAAATAAAACCCGGCATCCCGGATGCTTTGGTCGTGGTGGGTAGCCCGGGTGTTTTCAAGGGATTTGGTGAAATGTTTTTCCAGCTGCCGGGAACCAAGGGCCCGGGTGAGGTGAAGGCCGGAAACGACCGGGTCTTTTTTCCATTCTACCCAGGCCAGGTATTCGTGCAAAACGTTGACGAGGTAAGAACTGACATGGTGCAATTTCTGTGGCTTCAGAGGCTCCCCGGGGAAAATGGCCTTGTACATTGTCTCGGTGGAAATTTTGTCCGGATGGTCTTTGATATGCTTTCGCAAAAACTTAAAAAGCCGGATAACTTTTTCGTGTTTGTTGTGGACGGGAGACCTGACATATTTATCAAATTGACGAATTTCGTCATCTGACAGCGACTGGAGTAGTTCTATGAGTTTAATTTTCACCATAATCTAAGACAAAAATCCGATAATTTTTAATTGATGACCGGTGTGTAAAGATGGTAAATAGCTCATAAATACAATGGTTTAAAGAGGTTTCTGCCAAAAATCCGACAAAATACAGATGCTGAAAAATCCGATAATTCTTATTATTTGTGATTGGCAGAGTAAATAATAATGGTGAAATTAGCATCAGAATATTTTTCAACCTAACAGGCTTTTACCAGGGGTATCTCCTTCCGAATGGCTGGATCAGGAGGAATGGAGATGCCACTTTTTTGGTTCCTTGTCATTTTGCCTGGATAAGTAACAAAACCGAACGACCTGCAATTTATCCACAACTAACCAACGGCACAGAATAAGACTGCCTTTTTGCAGATTTCTATTGTGCTTTTTTACTTTCCACACAATCTGATGATGCTAACCAAATGAACGGGTAGGGCACCAAAACGACCATGCAACAAATCCGTACCAAGGTTCTACTGCTGGCTGTGCCACTTTTTTTGTCATCGCTGTCCATTATGGCACAGGGATGGGAAAAGTCCTTTGGCTCAGTGCTCAATGACGGGTTGTACGATGTGGTCAATACCCCCGATGGCGGGTTCCTTTCTGTTGGGCACAAACAAATCTCCGGAAGCCCGCTTCACTACAATCTTTTTTTGGTCAAAACGGATGCCGGTGGATTTATCGACTGGAGCAAAGAAGTGACCGACACTTCCTATTCTTATTTTGGAAAAAGCATTCAATCAACCGACGACGGCGGCTACATCATTGGTGGCACGGCTGTTACCGAAAATATACCCCGCGGATTCATGGCCAAAACGGATGGCCTCGGCAATTGCGAGTGGGTGATCAATACACCGGAGGATTCTATTTATGGCGTGAGGGCACTGGAACTGAGCGACGGCACCTTTATGCTGGCCGGTAGCTCCTTCAAACCGGGAGTGAACGGCTCCGACCGGGATTTTTACCAAATGCGGGTCAGTGCCAACGGGACAAATGTTTTACAAACCAATACCTACGGTGGCTCACAGTATGACGATTGCCGGGATATGGTGGAAACCCCGCAGGGCGACCTGGTGATGGCCGGTTTTACCAATAGTTTCGGTGCCGGGCATTACGATGTTTATTTAATAAAAATAAACATCGCCGGTGATACGCTCTGGACTCAAACCTACGGTATGTCCGACGCAGAACTGGCTTACGCCATTGCCGCAACCAACGATGGCAACCTGGTGGTCACTGGCCAGACAGAAACGTTTGCTCAGGGCAGTGAAGATGTTTTTCTGAAAAAAATAAACCAGCAGGGTGGGGTCATTTGGGAAAAAACGTACCCCAAAGACGGTCTGGATTTGGCTTACGACGTGCAGCCGGCCGGACGTGGTGGCGGTTTTATTATGACCGGATATTCGCAGAAAAGCCAACAGTCGGACCGACAGGTTTTTCTGTTGAAAACCTATGCGAACGGCGATGAACACTGGATTCGTCATTTTGGCGGCGTCAATCACGATGTGGGTTTTGGCGTAAAGCCGGTACCTACTTTTGGGTTTGTGGTGGCTGGTTTTACCAACAGCTACAGTCAGGGAGGATCGGACGGGTATTTGATCCGGACGGATGTTTCCGGTATCACCCATTCTTGCCTGATCATGGGGAATGTGCATACCAACGAAAACAATACCTGCAACCCGCTGGAGTTCGGGGAAAATGTGGGCAATATCCTCATCGAAGTGGCCGGCGCCACGACTTATTTCGGTACAACGGATGAAGATGGCAACTATTCGGTACCGGTGAAGGAAGGCAACTATAATGTCCGGCTCATCAATCCTTCTCCCTATTGGGCTTTGTGCGAGGATAGTATTTCCGTCTTTCTGAGCGGGAGTTTTGATACGGTGGAAGTTGATTTTTCCATGAATCCGGACACCCTCTGCTCCTACATGCGGGTCGATTTGACCACGCTCAACCTGCGCCGCTGTTTTCAAAATACTTACACCGTAAACTACTGCAATCTGGGAACCTTACCGGCCCAACCCGCTGAGGTAGAGGTGACTTTTGACCCGTATCTGGTCGTGGACAGTGCCAGTATCCCATGGGTATCTCACGTCGGTCAGACCTATTTGTTTGAGGTCGGCTACATCGATCCTTTTGAATGCGGGAGTTTTCGGGTCTTTGTCACGGTCGATTGTGACTCTACGGTTCTGGGTCAGACGCATTGCTCGGAGGCTCGTATTTTCCCCGATGAATTTTGCTTCGATCCGGACCCCAACTGGGATCAGGCCAGCGTAGAGTTGAATGCTCTCTGCGACGGCGATTCCATCCATTTTTTCATTCAAAATGTGGGGGTCGGAAATATGGCGGGTCCGCTGGAATACATTGTCATTGAAGACCACATCGTTGGTTTACAAGGCGATTTCCAACTTAACAGTGGCTACGATACCACGATCGTGCTGCCAGCCAACGGTGCGACATGGCGCCTGGAGGCTGAACAAAGCAATGGCCATCCGGGTATCAGCAAGCCGTCCATTGCCGTGGAAGGCTGCGGCGGGGCCAATTTCAATACCGGCTTCGTTATCCAGTATCCGTTGAATGATGCCGATCCGTTTATCGATACCGACTGCCGGGAGAATATCGGTTCCTACGATCCAAATGATAAAAACGGGTATCCAAAAGGGTATGGAGAATACCATTTTATCGAAAAAAACACCGACATAGAATACCTGATCCGT
>JBFIJS010000325.1:0-5399 GCA_041600595.1 Saprospiraceae bacterium
CCTCTAACTTTCACGGCAGGCCATCGCAAAAACTCAAGCTGGTCGGTATTACCGGAACTAATGGGAAAACGACCACAGCCACCTTGCTTTACGAGCTATTTCTGGCACTGGGTTATAAAACGGGCCTGATCTCAACGATTGAAAATAAGGTGAACAAACGCAGCGTAAAATCCACCCACACTACACCCGACGCGGAGTCTATTAATTTACTGATACAACAAATGGTGGAGGCTGGCTGCGATTTCGTCTTTATGGAAGTTAGCTCGCACGCAGTTGCACAAAGACGAATCGCTGGCCTTTTTTTTACAGGAGGCGTTTTTACAAATATTTCGCACGAACACCTGGACTACCACAAAACCTTCAAGGCCTACATTGAAGCCAAGAAGATGTTCTTTGACAAATTGCCAAGAAATGCTTTTGCCCTTACCAATATGGATGACCGGCGGGGTGGGGTGATGCTTCAGAATACAGAGGCCAGGCGATATACTTTCGCCTTGCGAAAACCCGCTGACTTTAAGGCGAAAATCCTTGAAAACTACCTGACAGGGCTGCACCTCGAATTGAATGGACATGATTTTTATGCCCGCCTGATCGGGGACTTCAATGCTTACAACCTGCTCTCTGTTTTTGCAGTCGCCACGCTGCTGGAGCAAGATGAACAAGAAGTCTTAGCAGCGTTAAGCAACCTGAAAGCAGCCGAAGGGCGCTTCGATTATGTGCAGGGAGCCGGCAACAATGTGCTGGGAATCGTTGATTATGCCCACACACCCGATGCCCTGGAAAAAGTGTTGAATACCATTTTTAACCTGCGAAAAGGTGGTGGCAAAATCATAACCGTTGTGGGTTGTGGCGGGGACCGGGATCGAAAAAAAAGACCTTTGATGGCAAAAGTGGCTTGCAACTACAGCGATCATGTCATCCTGACTTCAGATAACCCCCGCTCGGAAGATCCGGATGAAATAATTGCCGAAATGGAAAAAGGTATTCCCCCTTATGCCGGGAAAAAGGTGGTCTCGATCACCAACCGTTTACAAGCCATCAAGATGGCCTGCCAATTGGCCGGCAACGGCGATATCATCCTGGTGGCTGGTAAGGGCCACGAAAAATACCAGGAAATTAAAGGTGTAAAGCATCCTTTTGATGACAAACAAATATTGACAGAGTTTCTATAAAACCCCCGGAGTTAGCAAACGGCCCCCGAGTGGATCGAGTACCTGCTCCAAAACCAGAAAAGATAATTTCCTCTGCAGTGAAGGAGGGATCACTGCAATTTTCCCGATAGGGAATGGTGGTAAAAGGCAGCGGCGCTAATAAATGGGAGGGCCGCTGTTTGAACTGCCCCGCAAAACGAAATAACCGAAGATAAAGGCATGTTGTACGAACTATTTAAATGGCTGGAGAAAAATTATGACTTTACAGGAGCCGGGCTATGGCAGTTCATTTCCTTCCGGGCCGGCGTTGGGATGGTCATTTCTTTGATAATCAGCATGTTATTCGGCGGACGGATTATTCGATTCCTCCGGAATTTACAAATTGGCGAAGATATCCGGGACCTGGGACTGGAGGGCCAATTGCAAAAAAAAGGAACGCCGACAATGGGCGGCGTCATCATCATCATGGGCATTGTCATACCTGTTTTGCTCGTGGCTGATTTGACAAATATTTATATCCTGGTGATGCTCCTGGTAACGACCTGGATGGCCATCATCGGCTTCACCGACGACTATATAAAGGTGTTTAAACAGAACAAAAAAGGACTGAGTGGAAAATCTAAAATCGTCGGGCAGGTGGGGTGTGGTTTAATTGTGGCTTTGGCTATGCTTTCTTCCGATGAAGTAGTGGTGCGGATGGACAAGGAAAAAGCAGTGGATGAACTGGGCTACCGGGCTGTGGAGACCTACTTCGCAGAAGATAGCCGGGGCGATACCATCGAAGTTGTCAACGCAAAGGCATTCATTACCAATATGCCCTTTTTTAAAGACAACGAAATTGATTATGCTAATTTTTTGCCTTTCGAAAGAGAAAAGGCTATCAAATATATCTGGGTTATTTTCATTCCATTGGTCATTCTGATCATCACAGCGGTGAGCAATGGGGCCAACCTGACCGATGGCCTGGATGGTCTGGCAACTGGGGTGAGCAGTGTGGTCGGTGTGGCACTGGCGATTTTCGCCTATGTGTCGAGTAACATCATTTTTGCCACCTACCTCGGTGTGTTGTACCTGCCCGGCACGGAAGAACTGGTGATTTTTGCCATGTGTTTTTTGGGCGCTTGCATTGGTTTTCTCTGGTACAACGCCTATCCGGCTCAGGTCTTTATGGGCGATACCGGAAGCCTGACCATCGGTGGCATCATTGCGGTTATGGCAATTTTACTGCGTAAAGAATGGCTGATCCCGGTTTTGTGTGGTGTCTTTTTAGCGGAAAATCTTTCGGTGATGTTGCAGGTGTCTTATTTCAAATACACCAAAAAGAAATACGGCGAAGGTCGAAGAATATTTTTGATGTCTCCGCTGCACCATCATTATCAGAAAAAAGGATTTCCGGAAGCGAAAATAGTCACCAGATTTTGGATCGTCAGTATTCTTTTGGCTGCAGTGGCCATTCTGACACTGAAAATCCGGTAACTAAAAAGTCTTGGTATCAATGAAATTAACGGTGTTTATATTTTTTGTGCTGACAATTTTTTCTTGCGGGAAAAAAGTGGAAAACGATAAAATCAATGACATTTTAAAATCAATGGAAAAGCAGGTGAATGCGGAAAGCTCCACCATGCTGGAGCGGGACGAAAACATCAGGGAACAGGGTTTTAAAAGGGTTTTAAATATTGATTTTATCAACTGTAAAAACATTGATATGATGGACCGGTCCCTGAAACAAACCACAAGAAATTTTACCCAGGAACTGAAAAATAATATACCCGGATCCGAAAGGATTGACCTGTATAAAATCAGGTTACTGAAAGACCCAAATGATAAAACACCAAACAGTCTTGGTTTTAATATAACCGAAAAAGGTTTTTCTTACAACCGGGAAGACCTGGAGTAATAATTAAAGACACGCTCGAAAGATTATTTATTTTTTTTTAAGAAACAGTCTATGAGAATTGCTGAAAACAAACGAACAAACCATGAAAGTAACAGTATTGGGGGCAGGCGAAAGCGGCGTTGGAGCCGCCTTGTTGGCCAGGCATTTAGGCTTTGAAGTCTTTGTGTCCGATGCTGGCCCCATTAAAGAACACTTCAAGAGAGAACTTGCAGATAAAGGCATTCCAAAAGAGGAAAGCAAACATACATGGACAAACATCTGCGATTCGGATTTAATCATTAAAAGTCCGGGCATTCCCGATGCAACCCCCCTTATCCTCAAACTGATTGCTCAGGGAATTCCGGTCATATCCGAAATCGAATTTGCGTGCCGCTACACTACGGCACCAATTATTGGCATTACGGGGAGTAACGGGAAAACTACAACGACCAGGTTGACTTACCACCTGCTCAAAACTGCTGGCCTCAACGTCGGAATCGGCGGCAACATCGGTTACAGTTTTGCCCGGAACATTACTGAGAATAAGTACGATTACCATGTGCTGGAACTGAGCAGTTTTCAGTTGGATGGCATTACGTCCTTGCGACCCAAAATCGCCATTTTACTCAATATTACACCTGATCACTTAGACAGGTATGAGTATAAAATGGAGAACTATGTAAGGTCGAAGTTTAGGATTGCCATGAACCAACAGGAAGATGATTTGCTCATTCTCAATGCAGATAATCCTGAAATTCAGCGATATATAAAGCTATCTGACTTTCAGAAATCTGCTCACCAGCCAAGGTTGAAGATGGTTTCCAACCACTTTGAGAACACCCATTCCCTCAAAGTCGGGGACTCAGTTTTCAAAATGGATAAATGTGTGCTGAAAGGGCAACACAACTTTTTCAATGCCTCCTGTGCCATCATGGTAGCTAAAGAATTTGACATAAACGATCAGCTGATCCAGGAGGGGTTGGACTCATTTGTCAATGACCCGCACCGACTGGAAATGGTAGCCACTATCGATGGTGTTGACTTCATCAACGACAGCAAAGCCACCAATGTCGACAGTGTTTTCTTTGCTTTACAAGCGATGAAAAAGCCCATTGTCTGGATCGCAGGTGGGGTGGATAAAGGTAACGATTACACTACTTTAGTGGACCTCGTTGGGCAGAAAGTGAAAGCACTGATCTGCCTCGGAGAAGACAACCAAAAACTGGTGGAAAATTTTTCTCCCTACTTGAAAAATATCGAAGAAACCAAAAGTGCAGCGGAAGCAGTGGCCAGAGCGAAAGTGTATGCAGAAGAAGGAGACGTGGTGTTACTGAGCCCGGCCTGTGCCAGTTTCGATCTTTTTAAAAATTATATGGACCGGGGCGATCAATTTAAAGCTGAGGTTCTAAAAATGATAGATGGATAACGATTAATGACTATTATTTTTCAATTAGTAATTAATCATTCGTCATTAATCATTCGTCATTAATAATTAATCATTATTAAAGTGAATATAGGAGCAAAAATATACGCAGAATTAAGAGGTGACCGGGTCATTTGGATGATCCTGGCCGTGCTGTCTATATTCAGTATTTTAGCGGTGTACAGCAGCACCGGTACACTGGCCTGGAAATTAAGCGGAGGCAATACAACGGCGTATTTAATCAAGCATTTATTTATTTTAGGTTTCGGATTATTCCTCGCCTATCTGGCATATTTGACACCCTATATGAGATTTAAAATGCTGTCTCCATATTTGTGGTTAGTAGCCTTTTTATTGCTTGGTTATACACTAATATTTGGCGTAGAGATAAACGATGCCAGGCGTTGGATCAGGGTGCCATTTATTAATTTAACTTTCCAAACTTCTGATTTTGGGAAACTGGCTTTAATTCTTCTGGTAGCCAGAGAAATGACCCGCCATCGCGACTATATAAAAGATTTCAATAAGGCATTTGTCCCGATTATTATCCCGATAATAATGATTTGTGGATTAATTGCACCGGCGGATTTATCAACAGCTGCTATTTTGTTCGTGACCTGCCTGTTGATGATGTTTGTGGGAAGGGTAGATCTGAAATATATCACCCTGACTATTTTTCTGGGAATAGTGGTTTTTGCGGGGCTGATCGTCACGGCACAGTTGATACCAGAGCTGGATGTAATCAGGTTGGACACCTGGGTTTCCCGTATATCAGAATTTATGAATCCCACGCAGGGAGGAGATTTTCAGGTAACCCAATCCAAGATCGCCATTGCCAACGGAGAGTTTTTCGGGCAAGGTCCGGGCAACAGCATCCAGCGCAATTACCTGCCGACACCCTATGCGGATTTCATCTATGCCATCATCTGCGAAGAGTATGGTCTGATCG
>JBFIJS010000326.1:0-5394 GCA_041600595.1 Saprospiraceae bacterium
CCGGTTTGGTTTTCTCCGAAATAAAAATATCCCGACGGCAAAAAAGCTGTCGGGATATTTTTTTTACCCTTGTTACTTAAGTTTCCCGGAACAACTTCTCCGGATTTATCGGAGAAACCGAATTCGGAATAAGCGTCCGTGTAGATTGATCCTTTCGATAACAAGGTCATCAGTTCGTTTATTTCACTACCAATTTCAGAGTGGCCATTTGTCCGGACTCGTTTCTGAAATTCAGGAAATACATGCCGGCAGGCATTTCATTTCTTTCGATTTCCAGAACGGTACCGTTGACCTGACGGAAAGTACGGATCTGTTTTCCGGTCAGGGTAAACAAAGACACTTCGTAGGTAGCGTTGTTCGGGTTGCTGAAGGAGACAACGGTCTTGTTGTCGAATGGGTTCGGGATAGCGATCAGGCTGTTTTCCAGATCCCGGTCGATGGTATTGGTCAGGCTGCAGGTTGGCAGGTCGGAAATGATCAGACGGAGATCAACGCAGTTGCCGTCAATATCAGCATCTTTTCCTTCCGAACTCCAGGGGTTGGCAGGATCTTCCGGTCCCTGGTTAAAGACCATGTAGATATTTTCAAGGTCGCCGAAAGTCGAAACACCGGCGTAGTAATTAACCGGATCAATGATGACTTCGAAAACATCGTTCCCGTCGTTGACGGCAGTTTGTGCGTTTGGAGCATCCCAGGCGACGACATCCGTGAAAGAAGCTGCACCGGAGTGGAATCCAATTTCCGCCAGACCGGCCAGTTCACCGGGGGCATTTGGGCAGTTTTGGGTTTCGTCAAAACGGATTCTGACCAGGCCGATATTCGGGTCGTAGCAGCTGCCCGCCGATTTCAGGGCCGGGCTGGAAGTCGTAGTCGGGTCGAAAGTACAGGATGGCAACTGATCAATGAACAGACGCATATCATCACAACTGCCATTTTCGTCCAGGTCCTGATCCTTTCCTTCCGAACTCCAGGGGCTGCCAGGAAATTCAGCCCCCTGGTTGAACACCATCATGATGCGTTCGATGTCGTTGATATCCAGGCCGTAGTAGGCGGCCGGATCAATCGTCAAAGAGTAAACATCGTTGCCATCGTTGACCGCCGTCACGGCAGTCGGAGCATCCCAGGTGATTACATCTGACCACATATTGCCGGAAGAGTGGAAACCGATTGCAGACATGCCTGCCAGATCACCGGGGGCAGAGTCGCAGTTTTGTGATTCATCAAAGATAATCGTGATGGTTCCATTGGCATTGATACAAGAACTCGACAGAGCCGCAGTTGTCACAGAAGTCGGGTCAAAGCAGACCCCGCATTTTCCAAAACAAACTGCGTCCAGCACATCGTGGAAAGGCGGAGCGGTGAGCTGACGTCTGGTAAAGAACGGAGGAGCAGTACAGCTTTGATCGCTGATAGACTCCCAGCCGTTGGGGCCGTTCTTAAAGTTGTAAGTAACGACATCACCCGGTGCCAAAGTGATGGTCAGCGCCCAGATACTGTCGCCCATGTTTTCCATGAGGGTATCCATATTATTAGTGAACGAACCATTTAGAAAAACACCAGCCGGGTTAACGGTTTGCTCGGTCATGTCGACGCGGAAGGTGATATCAACTTCTGTCAGGATGATACAGGCTTCGCACATGTTGAAGCAAACTGTTTCGATGGTCGTATCCTGTGCGGGAACGGGAGTCCAGCGATTGGAGCCGTTGCCGCTGAAGAGACAGTCGCCGTTAAAGTTTTCCCAGCCATTGG
Organism: Saprospiraceae bacterium; assembly: GCA_041600595.1. Taxonomy (GTDB): domain Bacteria; phylum Bacteroidota; class Bacteroidia; order Chitinophagales; family Saprospiraceae; genus UBA6168. The sequence goes on from JBFIJS010000326.1 coordinate 1,750, forward strand.
GGCCGTTTTTGAATTTGTACTCAACCGTGTCGCCCGGGGTAGCGCCGAAGTAGCCCGTCCAGGTACCGTCGCCGTTGTCATTAATTGGAGTGTCCGTCCAGCCGTTGAATTCACCGGCGATAAACACACCTTCAGCCGCAACGGTCTCAAACTGCATATCCACGTTCAAAGTAACGCCCACTTGTCCGCAGGCGAAGCAAGAGTTGAAACAGACAGTTCCCAGCGTAGCATCCATTTCGGGGACAACGACAAAGCGGTTGCCACCGCTGGCCAGACAGGGTCCGCCGAAGCCTTCCCAGCCATCGGGGCCATTTTTAAATTTGTATTCAACGTTGTCGCCGGCGGTCAGTTCGAGGGTCAGTGACCAGGTGCCGTCGCCATTGTCCACCATCAGGGTGTCGGACCAGCCATTAAATGCACCCGCCATGCGGACGCCATCAGGGCTGACGGTCTCGTTGTTCATATCTACGGTAAAAGTCACGTTGGAAGAGCCTGTACCGGTTGTGCAGGCGTCGCAGGAGTTGAAGCAGACCGTGGCGGCAGTTGAGTCTGCTGCCGGCCCCACTGCAAAGCGGTTGCTTCCGGGGCCGCCCGTGAGGCAGTCGCCATCGAATGCTTCCCATCCATTAGGTCCATTTTTAAATTTGTACTGAGAAGTAGCACCGGTCGCCAAAGCAATGGTTGTTGTCCAGGTGCCGTCACCGTTGTCGGTCAATGCTTCATCTGTCCAGCCATTGTGGTCGCCAGCGATGAAAACCCCTGCCGGGTCCACGGTTTCATTAGCCATATCGACCGTGAGCGTTACGCCCTCAATCCCGCAGGCATAGCAGGAATTGAAACAAACAACGTCCAGCGAATCGGCGGCGGCAGGCACGGTGAAGCCGCGGTTGCCATTGGTGATGCACGGGCCACCAAAGTCTTCCCAACCGTTGAGGCCATTTTGAAATTTGTATTCAATGGACTCGCCTTCTGTCAGTGCTTTGGTGATGGACCAGGTACCATCACCGTTGTCGGTCATCGGTTCTCCCGACCAGCCGTTGAAGGCTCCGGCAATGTGGGCGCCATCGGCGGCGACGGTCTCGTTGCTCATATCTACGGTAAAGGTGATATCAACCTGGCTGAATCCAGACAGGCAGGCAAAAGTGAGCAGTAAAAAGGTTAAGTAAAGTCGTTTCATGATTAGCGGTTTAGTTAAAACAGTCGCGTAAGACAGTTGTCTATCCTACAGGACTATGCTTAAGTTTCATTACGTAAAATTGTTGGTTCGAGAATATTTTCCTTAAAAGAATTCCTGCTACGGGCCGGCGTTTTGCCGGAGCGCTGGGTGACTGGCTGAACAGTGCCCCCGGTATGTGTCGTTGCATTTTGTTTGGATGAGAATTTTCCGTTGCCGGAAGTGAGAAAACGGAAGCGTACCGGGCCCTGTGGTCGACTGTGACTGGTGTGCAGGCCTGGGTCAATAGACTTTCCCTGAAACCTCGTTGAAAGGTCTCCTCAAGGTAAAACAGGGAAGGGCCGGTCCATTTTGACGATCTCATTGAGTAACTCAGTTAATGATAAATCTTAACGTTTTATCCTGAATGGAAAGGTAACGAAATGCTGACAAAACGCCATTTTTAATAAAGCATCTGAAAGGTAAAAAAAATAGCAGACATCAATCTGTATGAATGGTTACAAAATGTTGACAAGGGTTGTAAATGTTTGTTTTTCAGCAATATACACTTTTTCGCCCGTTAGCGTATGCAAACTGGGGGATGTTTTTATGCCGGTCTTCGGGAGCTGGTTGCCCAGTATTGACAGGGGAACAACCGGCTCTTTAATCTTCGCGGGAGAGTTGGTGAAAAAAGGACGGAACGGGCGGGAAAAATGGCCGTTCAGGGCTGGTAAAGTACCGGGTTGAGGGGAGAGTCGATTACTTTCCCGACCGCTGCCCCGGGACACCAGGTGTGCCAATCGTGTATTTGGTTGTCGTTTTCGGGCTGTTTCAGGAGCATGTCTTTGTCCATATATATGATTGTCATGACTTTGCGTGGTTCGTTGGTGTTGTTGGCGCCTGCCCGGTGGAAGACCCAGCCGGAGTGGAAACTGATTTCCCCGATATCAAATGGTTCCACTACGTGCTCAAAATCGGTCACCCGCAATTTTTGCGACATGATCTTTTCGCTTTCGTCGCCGATAGACAACTCTCGTCCGGCAACTATCCGGTGGCTGCCTGCGCTAAACTCCAGCGGCCCCATTTCCAGGGTTGTCGCCTGCAATGGGATCCAGGCCGTGATGGTTTTATCAGTGGCCAGTGGCCAGTAATACTGGTCGGCGTGCCAGGGGGTGATGCCGCCGCCGGCTTCTTTGAACAGCGCCTGGTCGTGGTAAAGCCGGACCCCTTCTACTTGCATCAGGTCGGCGGCTATCCGGGCAATGCGTTTGCTGAAAACCAATTTTTTGATTTCTCCATCCGTGCACCATAAGTTCATGAGTTGTAAAAAGGCTTTGCCGTAAGTATCCCTTTTTTCCAGGGGTGGCTCGTTTTTGCTTAATGCATCGACCTTTTCACTGATTACCCGGTTGAAATGGGCGATGGTGGCCCCGTCGAGAACGTGTTTGAGCTTGATAAACTTATTTTTTTGGTAAAAAGCGATCTGCTCGGCTGAAAGGTAGAAGGGCGTATGTAGCTGTTGGCGAAAATCCATGTTGAAAGTTTTTGCTTCCCGTTAGGAATTTTGAGTAAAAAATCAAATCGTTAACTGATGTACGAAGCCAATCGCAGCACTACTCAATGTCCAAAATATAGGCTTGCTTCGGCCCGATGGTCAGGAACACATCCAATGAAAATTCCTTGCCCGAGATGACATCTTTTCCCTTGACTTTTTCCTTTAATATTTCCGAAAAATGACTCAAATCGACCTGCCGGGTTTCCGGTGATTTGTTCATAACGACCATCACCTGGCTGTTTTCGGTGTACCTGAAATAGGTATAGACATTGTTTTGGGGGGCAAAATGGAGCAGTTTGCCCCGGTGGATCGCCGGGGAGTTTCTCCGCCATGTCAGTATTTTTTTGATAAACTGCTGTACGTCTTTTTGCTGTTCGTTCAGACCCTGACCGGTAAAGGCATTGACCGGATCGCCGCTCCAGCCACCGGGAAAATCGCTCCTGATGTTGCCGTGGCTGTCGTCTCCGGTGTTCGACATGAGTATTTCGGTGCCGTAATAAAACTGTGGCGTGCCCCGCATGGTCGCAAAATAAACGATGGCAAATTTCAGCAGGTCAATGTCCTCGTGCAGTTGGGTAAAAATGCGGCTCATGTCGTGGTTATCGGGAAATATCACGTGCTGGAACGGATCGGGGTACAAAAAGTCATTCGACAACATTTCGTACAGGTTAATCCATCCGGCATTCCAGGCTTCCTCACTGTTGAGCGCATTGGCCAGCGCATGTTGCAGGGGGAAATCGAGCAGGCCGGGCAGGCAGGAGGTATAGCCATCGGGGTTTTGCTTACCTCGCTGCCAGTACGCCAAAACGGCGGGGTTGAGGCTCCATTCTTCTCCGCAAATGTTAAAATCGGGGTATTCGTTCATCACGGCGCAAGTCCAGTCCCGCATGAAGTACTGGTCGGAGTAAGGATAGGTATCCATGCGGATGCCGGCCAG
>JBFIJS010000327.1:0-5384 GCA_041600595.1 Saprospiraceae bacterium
CTGGTTTGCAAATTGAATGGGACTATTCCGACTACGCCCCGATCGATGAATTCCGGCTGATGCTGGTGGCCCGCCTGGATCAACCGGTAGATATTCAGGCGCTGGTGAATCAGGTGGACAGCAATCGCCTGCTGGCCGACCTGACTTTCCTGGAAGGTGTTCGGCACCGCACCGGCGGACCGGCCCATTTGGCTGACACCCGGTTATTTATCGAATCACAGTTCCTGGATGCTGGCTTGGAGACCTCCATTCTGGATGTACCATTGGGCGTGTACGTGGGCCAAAATATCGTGGGTCGCCAGATCGGCACCAGCGACGAGGAAGTGGTATACATCCTGGACGGCCATTATGATTCCGTGAGCAACTCGCCCGGAGCGGACGATAATGCCTCGGCAGTGGCCGGTATGGTAGAAGCCCTGCGAGTGCTATCGCCCTATAGTTTTAAAAAATCAATCCGTTACATTGGTTTCGATCTGGAAGAAGCCGGATTGGTCGGAAGTGAAGAATACGTCGACAATCAGATTGCGCCGAACGAATCCATTGCCGGTGTTCTGAATTTTGAAATGATCGGTTATTACACCGATGAGCCCAATTCCCAAAGCACCCCGGTGGGGTTTGGGTTTCTTTTTCCCGAAGCCTACGCCATGCTGCAGGCCAATGAATTTAGAGGAGACTTTATCAACCTCATCGGCAACGAGCCGGCCAACAGCCTCATGACAGCTTACGAATCGGCCATCACCAATTATGTACCCGATCTGAAATCCATAAGAATTACCGCACCGCCGAATTGGTTTATCATTGCCCCGGACCTGGGCCGCAGCGACCATGCACCGTTTTGGCTGGAAAACATACCCGCCGTCATGCTCACTGACGGGTCGGAGTTTCGCTATCCGCATTACCATACCCCGCAGGACACCAAAGAGAAGTTGAATTACACCTTTATGCGACAAGTCGTGCAGGCGGCGGTGGCCACGCTGGCAGAAGTTTGCGAGATTCAAAATGCAGACACCTGGTGGGCGGATACCGACTTCACCACCAGCACGCAGGAGGTGGCTGGCTGTGATTTTTCCATTTCTCCCAATCCGGCGCATGACTTTCTGCGGCTGACGTGGGCCGGTTGCCCTTTGGTGCGTCCCGTCATAGAATTGATCAACCTGAAAGGCCAGCTTGTCCGCCAACAAACCCTCCCGACTTCCGCCGGAAATACGACCCAGCTCGATGTCCGGGGTTTGGAAAAAGGCATTTATTTCGTAAAAATCAAACATGGCAACGGCCACTGGGCTAAAAAAGTGGTAATCAATTAATACCGAAAAGTTATTTTCTGCACAACAAACCATCGCAACCAAATGATTATGCTAAAATCAACGTCTTCTCTCGGCCTGCTCCTGGCCTTTTCTGCGCTCCTGTTTTTCACCAGCTGTGCATCCCTGACGGGTTTTCAGACCGGTCGCACCGTGGGAAAAGGAAACGGACAGTTCATGATCTCCCTCAATGCATCCCAATCGCCTGATTTTGATTTTGATAGCAACGACAGTACCGAGGTTGATCATTTCTTTTTCCCAAATGTTGAAATGGGCGGAAGACTGGGTATCACCGATAAGTTTGATCTCGGCCTGCGTGTCAATTCGTTCTTAAACATTGCCGTTGATGGAAAATACCAGCTGATCGGTGATCAAAGCTCCGACGTAGCCCTCTCGGTTGGGGCAGGCCTGGGTACTTTTGGTTTAATCAGCGCCTTATGGAATGCCCAGATACCTCTTTATTTTTCTTTCCATCCTGCGGAAAACATCGACCTCTATCTCAACCCCAGATACATCGTGCAATTTGCGGCTGGCGACCTGAACACCGGCCTGCACTATTTCGGCGGAAACGCCGGAATCCTGTTTGGGCGGAAAGTCAAATTCGGGATCGATGCCGGCCTTTACAACCTGGACGCATTCGAAGCGATTGATTTACAGTCAATTGCGACGGTCGGCATCGGTGTGATTATTCCGATCAATTGACCCGGGAGGGAAAATGATCCGCCCGTGAAACACGATCACCCCTTGCGCTATAAGCTCGTTTATTTCGAAAATAAACATTTTCCAACCCCTTCTCTTTGGTAGTAGTAGGAACCCTTACCGATGAGAACTGCTATTCTGACGGCGCTACCTTTGGCGAACTTTTTTGCCCCTGTGCCGTTGCACTGAGCATTTCGGTGCTTTTTGGCGAGGTTAATTTTCCAGTACCGGAACGGGCCGGAAACCACAAAGCGCCGATCACCACCTTCTCACGTTTTATGAAAAAAACCCTGGCTATTCTTTTGGTACTCAGCGGCCTGATCCCGGGCCGTTGCCAGGGGCAAGACTCCCTGCAAGTTTGCGACCGCCTCGTTTGTAAAAGTTCTCTCATACCTATTCCCGTCGTTTATTATACGCCCGAGACCAGGCTGGCGGGGGGTGGTGCCGTCCTCTACGCTTTTCGGTTCCGGGGGCAAGCTGCCGGCCAGCGACCATCGCAGGTGCAACTGGGGGCCATTTATACCCAAAACAAACAAATACTCTTTTACCTGCCTTTCCAGTTTTTTTCCAATCAGGAACGATTTCAGGTGCTGGGAGAATTGGGTTACTACAAATACGTGTACCAACTGTACGGCGTGGGTAATGAGACGCCGGATGATTCGAAAGAATTTTACGACGCCGATTTCCCCCGCCTGCGGGTCAATGGTTTATACCAATTCAAAAAAAACTGGTATGCAGGCCTGCAATATTGGTGGGATGACTATCAAATACCGTCCCGCGACAGTGGCGGCATTCTGTTCGAAAACAGGATCACCGGTAGCCATGGGGGCGTCATTTCCGGCTTGGGGCCCCTGCTCAATTACGACTCCCGCAACAGCCTCTTTTTTCCGACAACAGGAGCATTTGTGGAAACGTCCTATTATGTCAACAACCGGGCTTTTGGGTCCGACTTCAATTTTTCCCGCCTGTCAGTCGATGCCCGTTTTTATGTTTCCCAAAAAAATGAACATATCTGGGCCATCAATACTTTTTTCGTACTGGTGCAGGGCGATCCGCCTTTTCAGCAGTTGGCGCAGCTCGGGGGTCCGAAAAAAATGCGGGGATACTTTGAGGGCCGCTTTCGGGACCGCAACATCTGGGGGTTACAGGCCGAGTACCGGGTTCCGCTCATCTGGCAGATGGGGCTGGCTTTGTTTGGTGGTGTTGGTAATGTCTCCCCCACTCCTGGCAGTCTTTTTTCCCAAAAATTGCACATCACCTACGGGGCCGGCCTCCGCATTTTACTGGCCAAAAAGGACCATATCAATTTACGGATCGATGTAGGCGGCAACGAACGGGGAGAGGTTTTTCCCTATCTGACCGTCGGGGAGGCATTTTGAAAAAGCTGGTTCAGGGGTCGCATGGCTGTTACCATGCGGCAAAGACGACGCTTCCTTTTACAAATCAATGTAATTCCCGGTCATTAGTGTCCAGTCGTATTTGGCGTATTTAATGGAAGGTTTGGCATCGGACGGGATGGCATCATATTTTTTCAGAAATTTCCGGACCTTGTTTTTGTTGCCCCAATCGCCCCGGAACCAACTAAACAGGGCAATCACTTCCACTTCGTTTTCCTCCGGCTGGTAGGTGGTCGTTTTCGCCAGCAGCCGCCTGCTCGATTCATCCAGCTGCTCATCCAGCCGTTCGTACTCGTAAGCAGCTACCGGCGGGCAGCTTTTAGCACCACAATTCAGGGCGAGATGAATGCGGGGATCGGTCTTTTTCGTGCGAAATTTTCGTTCAAATTTAGAAGGACAGAGTTTGGGAAAAATACCAAGTCCCAGCTTCGCTTTGGACCGGCGGATGATGCCGTGTTCAATTTCGTCGAAACTGAGTTTTTCACCCGCTATTTCTACTCTTGGCGTTTTAAAAAAAGCTGACCGATCGTCAAATAATTCCGGTTGTTCAGTCAGAAATATCTGTACGTGCGCATTGTACACGTTGATCCAAAACGTCTTGCGGGCTTTGTCATTGTTTAATTCCCCGGCCAGAACATCCGGGTCCACGGACGCTAATTCCTCCCGGATTTCTTTGGTTGGTTGGTCAAACCTGACGGCATTGACCAGCTGGGTGGATTTCTCAACGTATGGCTTTTGGGAAATGCCCGGACTCATGGTCAGTAGCGATAAAAAAAAGCCGGCTGTCAGGTTGAGCAGAAAAGGAATTTTCATGTGCAGGTTTGCTTTGATTTTGTAAAAGAAGTAGATCGGCCGGTTTGGCCGACAGGCACAATAAGCAGGAAATTTTTCCTACCATTGCTGAGAATGAAGTTAATGTACCAAATCCGTTTGATGGACATTTACGTATTGAATAGTAACAATGGATTTATACGAACCTTCTGTAAATAACGATCAACCCTTATTTGTTTCACGCATATGAAGATAACTGTCGTCATCCCAACCTTTAACGAGCAAAACAACATTGTGCGAACAGTTGATTGGTTGCAAAAAACCCGCAACGAGTTCGTGCAAGACATCATCGTAGTGGATGGGGGCAGCTCCGACCAGACTACCTCCCTGGCCCGGGAGGCCGGTGCCAACGTCCTGGTCAGTCCCAAAAAGGGAAGGGCCGCCCAGATGAATTATGGGGCTTCGCAGGCTACGGGCGACCTGCTGTATTTTGTGCACGCCGATGTGTTGCCTCCGGAAAACTGGGTGACAGAAATCCGGCAGGCCGTACAGCGCGGCACCGTTTCGGGTTGTTTCTCCTACCAGTTCGATTGTGATAAATGGTATTTAAAAATAACGGAATGGGCGACTCGTCAAAACTGGTTTGCCGTGGGTGGCGGCGACCAGACGATGTTCGTCACCTCCGAAGTTTTTCATGAATTGCAAGGCTTTAAAGACCACCTGCACATCATGGAGGATTTTGAGTTTGTCAAGCGGCTGCGGAAGCGATACAAGTTTGACATTATTTGCCAAAACGCCACCGTATCGGCCAGGAAATACGAACACAACAATTTTTTCTTTGTGCAAACGGTCAACCTGCTGGTCGTGATGCTGTTTAACTGGGGATTTCCGCAGGAAAAACTGGCGAGAATTTACCGGAATACACTGCGAGTGCGCTGAGTCGTAAAGACAGGATTCACGATGACAGGGACGGTTCACTTTCTCCTGTGCGCTATCTTATGAAAACATCGGGGGCGTTGGTCTCTTGCAAAAGGGATTATCTGACCGCAAACTATCCTTACGTTCACTCCCTGACAAAGCAGCTGTAAATCATAGCGCGATATTGTACCATTTTCGGGCTTATTTCGTTAGCATTTTACAGATTTCTACCTTATGAAAATCAATTACTTCAACTTAATCTTTTGCTTGTTTTGCTCCCAGTTCCTGTTTGCCCAAA
>JBFIJS010000328.1:0-5382 GCA_041600595.1 Saprospiraceae bacterium
CACCTTGGCGAGCAGCGCGATCTTGCGGCGCAGCGACGGTGCGCGGGTGATCCAGTTGCATCGTACTTACCGGTGGTGGCTCCCTGCTCAACCATATCGAAAAACTGACGGCTTATTATACCGGCATGGATACCCGGATCGGCGTGCCCATTGAGCACCTGGCCCACGGGTATAGCGAACAACTGAGCAGTCCTGTTTATTCCACGGCTATTGGCTTACTGCTGAAAGGCATCAACGATGTGGAAGAGGGCAGGGTTGTGTACAACCACTACATGGCGGAAAAACCCAAACAAGACCCTGAAGAAAGGGAAATGATGGAAGAAGAACTGGAAGAACCAGTAGGCGCTTCCAACAAATGGTTGGATTCAATTTTTCAAAAAACTAAAGAATGGTTTCAGGCCGAGCCTGATACTGAACTATAAAAAGTTTTGAGTTACGAGTTTTGAGCGGTCATTCTACTATACGCTGCTCATTACCTTTTTCTCAGCACTAAAAACCTAGCAGTTATGATTTTTAAACTAATGGACGAAAGTAATGAAACCCCCATTATCAAAGTAATCGGTGTCGGCGGCGGGGGGAGCAATGCCGTCAACCACATGTTTAAACAAGGTATCGTCGGAGTGGATTTCGCGATCTGCAACACCGACAAGCAGGCCATGGAACAAAGCCCGGTACCTGTAAAAATGCAGCTCGGCCCAACCCTCACGGAAGGTCGGGGGGCTGGCAGCAAACCTAATATTGGTAAGCTCGCCTGCGAGGAGAGCATCGAAGAGGTAAAGGCTTACCTTGCCAATGATTGCAAAATGCTGTTTATAACTGCCGGTATGGGCGGTGGTACCGGAACCGGTGCCGCACCAATCATTGCCCGGGCTGCTCAGGAAATGGATATCCTGACGGTGGCCATTGTAACGTTGCCTTTTACCTTTGAAGGCAACAAACGGGTGACCCACGGCCACGACGGTCTGGAAGAGTTGAAAAAATATGTGGATACCATCATTGTCATTTCCAATGATAAATTAAAAGCTATTCACGGCAACCTGACCATTTCCAAGGCCTTCTCTGAAGCCGACAGTATCCTGTCCACCGCCGCGAAAGGAATTGCGGAAATCATCACGGTACCCGGTTATGTCAACGTGGATTTTGAAGACGTCAACACCGTCATGCGGGGTAGTGGTGTAGCCATTATGGGTACTTCCATTGCTGAAGGGGAGAACCGAGCCAAGCGGGCGGTTGATGAGGCGTTGAATTCTCCGCTTTTGGAGGATAACAATATAAAAGGAGCACAACACATTTTGATCAATATTACTTCCGGTACCAAAGAGGTGACCATGGAAGAGATCTTTGAAATCACGGAATTCGTTCAGGAAGAGGCCGGACAAGGCACCAACCTCATCTGGGGGAACTGCTTCGATGAGACCCTTGAAGAGGCGATCAGCGTTACCATCATCGCCACGGGGTTTGAACAGAACCGGGGCAACAAAACACTGCGGGGCGGAAAACCTCATTCCAATGCCACTCAGATAAAAGTCTCTCTGGACGACGATGTGCAACAAAAAAACGTATTCCAGGCATTGGGCATCGATGACGACAGCCACAATGCCAATACCATCGAATTTCCGGAAGTGGGTAATAGTTTTGACAAACGCGATCCGTATGTCCGCCAAACCCGGGATGCCGAGGAGGAAAATCGTCGGCACCGCCTGGAGGCAGAGCGCCGGCGGAAAGAACGGCTGGCCCAGATCAGCCAACGTCCAAAATTGAATAATCCGCAGACTGTCAACGAGTTGGAAAATCAACCGGCCTACCTGCGCCGGGGCATCAACCTCGATGAAGTACCGGATTCTTCCGAACCTACCTTTTCCAAATATGTAATTACAGAGGGTGAGGAACCTCGCCTGCGGGAAGGGAACTCCTTTTTACACGACGACGTGGATTAAAGCAAAAGATCACGAAATGGCAGATCACGGGCATGGTAACCAATGCCCTGTTGCTGCCTGCACAAATAACAACTTAGTTTTAGCCATCATAACTTGCTAAACCATGATCGGGCTTGGGCATTCATTTGCCCAAGTCTTTTTTTTTTTGTAAAAAAACAAACCAAAAGCCGGTTCATTTTTGAAAGGAGCGGCAAAACATGGCCGGCCCGTTGTTGGCATAAAGTTTGACCCGTTTTTGGGTTGAATGAATTGTCTGTATTCCCCCCTCTCAATATTCCACTCCCTTTTGTTCCTACAGTTTTTTAAATAATGGAAGTTCGTGGCTATCGACTGCACTGGGCAGGTCCGTCATGATTGGACAACCTTTGCCGTTTAATTATTTCAAAAAACCTCGCTTTTATACAAAAGCAGGTTCCACCAACTACAAAAAGAAAACAGGCTATTCGCTCCTGTTTAACAGCTGTACCCAACTAAACCGACACTATACCCAAATCATAAGCAGGCAAATACACTCAAGTATTAATACTGCGTTTGGAGGCAGCAGGCATTGAGCAATGTTACTCTCCAGGCCAGACACAGCAATTATTATGAACAAAGGGTTACTCACATTTCTGGGCATTGTCCTCTTCTCTAATTTCTTATCGGGACAAAACCCAAACGGGGATTTACGAATCGACATGTTGAAATATTACAACCTGGTCGTAGATCACAACATCCAAACGCCGGCGGGTGCCAGCCCTAAGTCTGTTTATTTCGGCGTAAAAATCTGCAACGACGGCAACAACGATATGGAGGATGTTTTTGCCTACATTGGCAATTACAATAACGTTACCCCCGGCATTTATCCAACCACTACGCCATCCGGCATGCCCTACAGCGGCACTTTTTCTTTTACACATGAAGGTGGAACTCAGGATGCTACGAGGTACATTGGCGACTTACCCGCAGGCGAGTGTGTGACGCAATACTGGCTGGTGAGCTATCCTTTGGTGGATGCAAACAACAACCCTGTTTTTGGTTCCAAGCCGAATCAGAACGATGATTTGCAACTCAGTTACGACGTCTGGGCAACTGCCAGCGACAATGGTAATTTTATAGAAGCGAATGATAGCAAAACGGTACAGCTGAGAGCACAGATCTCAGCATCCGCAAATAAAATATGGCCCAATACGACCAGCAAAGTTCCCAATCAATTTTTGAATGCTTTTCCTGATAAGGAACTGGGATGGCGGCAAACCACAGACGTGACTCATCCCGGAGCAACGGTTGTTCTTGAGGGAATCTGGTTTGACCTGGGCAATGTCAACAAGGGATTTGATAACGACGGGGACTATCAATATGACTACAATTTTTTGTTGCAGCCGATTGGCAACCCCGATATGTTTGATGCCAATTGTTTTCGATTGGTAAAGGTTTCCGGGTTGATTGTCGTTTCGCCAAAGAACGGATCGCCATACGGAATTGAGTTTGAAGATCAGCTGCACTTTGAAGATATGCCTGTAAATACGGGCATTGTGGGGATGGTGTTCTATGAGTTTGCGGTCCTGAACGGCCCGTGCAGTGCCGAATTGAGCCCTTATCAGGAAGCAGCATCGGGTAAGAATAATGAGAAGTTTAATTCGGATTTTGGAAAGCCCGGCGGAACCCTGTCGTCTCCTCCTGCTACCACCGGCCTGGTTGTGACGGCACCCGTCTCAGCCCGGGCGGGCGAAATCGTGGAAATCGTGGTTGCCACCGAAAATACCGCCAGCCTGCCGCTTGGGAAACCACAGTTTGCTGCGCCGCTGGTTTTTCAGCAAAGCATTCCTTCCGACCTTTTTTACGTCGGTGGATCTGCCGGATTGGGCAATACTTTGCCGCCGGGCACCAGCGTAGATGTATTGTATTCTACAGATAATGGCACATCGTGGATGACTAATGAACCCAGCCCTACGACCAATATCACCGACATCCAATGGGTTTTAAATAAGCCTTTATTATCGGGGCAAACGGTGGAAATAAACTATCAGTTAGTTATTCCAAATGATTATGCCGGTGCATCTGTCACGGCTGTTACGGAAATGCTGACGAGCGGTGCCGAGCCCTTCGAAGTGGGGACGACTACTATTGTAGTTGGAGGTTCCAGTTCGATTACAGATGTGGTATTTCATGACAATGGCAGCGGTGGCGCAACGCAGGGGGATGGTATGCAATCAGGCGATGAGCCTGGCTTACCGGGGGTTCAGGTCCGTCTTTATAATGATGCGAATGACAACGGGAAACTGGACGATACAGATCACCTTGTTGGTCAATCAGTAACTGACAGCAACGGTACTTTCACTTTTGAGGATGTTTCGGATGGCGATTACCTGTTGGTCGTCGATTTGCAAGATACCGACCTGCCTGTGGGGCATACCAATACGACACCTCCGGTCTATGCCTTTTCTACCGTTGATGCTATTGGGAATATGCCCTTTGGATTTTCCAGGATCATTGAACTGAGGAATACGCTCGTCAGCAGTCCGACGGTTTTAGAAGCAGATTATGTTAATTATCAATTGCAAATAAAGAACCTGACCTACTCCGAAGATACTGACAATTCCAGTAGTGTCATTGCCTGGGCCAGCCAACTGGACCCGGCTACTGACTTTGAGAATTCTCCAAATAACCTGCTGGGCGCGCCGGATGTGCAGTTGTCCTGGCCTGATATCTGGTCGAAAACGGCAAAAGTGAAAGGGTTCGACTTTACCGGACAAACCGGCTCGATTGAAAAAGTGGAGATCGTCATTTCCATTTCTCTGGATAATCCGGTCAATAACGACTACCTCGAGATTTCATTTGAAAAAGAAGATGGATCCATCGCTTACGTTCCCAACCCGGTTTTAAGTAAAAATTCAACCCCAAGTCTCAATGATTATGTTGGCCCGCCAAATATTGGCTGGCTGATCGTAGATGTGACCAGCCTGCAGAATTGGGACTGGGATGTGTTTGATGCCAATTGGTCCATAACAATGGAGGGTACTATCGTCAATGGAGATGACGGGGCACTTCAGTATACCGATGCCATTGGAGTTCGGATAACTTCCAGTTGTTGTGCCGATGACAGCGGTGAGCCCGGCAACGAATGCGCAACAATCAATCAAATGCCGCTTACGTATGAATATGATGCCTCTCAGTTCGAGTTTGTCTCGGCTTCCGAGCCGGCTTTGGTAGATGGCGGACAGGTAATATTTAATAACCTGGGGCCACTATTTCCGGCGGAAATCCAAACCGTCGATCTTCGCTTCCGGGCCTTGCAGCCGGGGGAGGGCAACGGCAGAAATGAAGTAGTCACCAATGCCGTCCTCGACATTCAATATGAATGCAGTGACCTCAGCATAACAGAAAGTGCAACGGCCAACACAGTGACCATCCGGAACCTGGGCTCCATATCCGGTGTCGTTTTCGGAGATCTGGACGGAGATGG
>JBFIJS010000329.1:0-5381 GCA_041600595.1 Saprospiraceae bacterium
ATGGCTTTGAACCACGATGTGCAGAAAAGTAAAAACGGTGAATGGGTGGGTGAATCGACGGAGGTAGCGCTGGTGGATTTTGCGTACCAACATTTTTCTGCCCAAAAAACCGATCCACCCGACAACCAGCGGGTAGAAGAGTTGCCGTTCGACTCGGACCGCAAAATGATGACGACCATTCACCGGTACGGCAACGGCTACTTGTCGATCACCAAAGGGGCGGTAGAAGCGGTGCTGGCACATTGTACAAACGGAGACAAAGCGGCGATCTCTTCCAGGGCGGAAGAAATGGCTAAAAGCGGCTTGCGGTTATTGGCATACGGCTGCCGGTTCATCGACCAACTGCCCGATATTTCCCCGGAAAACCTGGAAAAAGAACTCCTCTGCTGCGGTCTCGCCGGCATGATTGACCCACCCCGAAAGGAAGTATTCCAGGCGATTGAAGATTGCCAGACCGCAGGCATCGTACCGGTGATGATTACGGGCGACCACCCGGAAACGGCCAGACAAATTGCCACTCAATTAGGCATTTTAAAAGAAGAAAAGGATCGCCTGATCACGGGGCAGGAACTGGAACAAATGTCGCTGCACGACTTTGAGGAAGGCATCGAAAGGGTCAAAGTGTACGCCAGGGTATCCCCCCAACAGAAATTGGACATTGTCAAAACCCTCCAGTTGAAAAACCATTTTGTCGCCATGACCGGCGACGGTGTCAACGATGCCCCGGCCCTCCGAAAAGCCAACATCGGGGTAGCAATGGGCATCACCGGCACGGACGTTTCAAAAGAAGCGGCCCATATGGTTTTACTGGATGACAATTTTGCCACCATTATCAAGGCAGTAAAAGAGGGACGACGCATTTTCGACAACATCCGAAAGTTCATCAAATACACCATGACCAGCAACAGTGGTGAAATATGGACCATATTCCTCGCTCCCCTGGCCGGCCTCCCCATCCCCTTGCTGCCGATCCACATCTTATGGATCAACCTGGTCACCGACGGCCTGCCAGGCCTGGCACTGGCCGGCGAGCCAGCCGAAAAAAACCTGATGAAACAACCGCCCCGCCTGCCCAACGAAAGCATTTTTGCCCACGGCCTCGGCATCCACACTTTATGGGTCGGGCTGCTGATGGGAGCTGTTTGCCTGGGGGTACAGGCCTGGGCCACTGCACTGGGTGACGATAAATGGCAGACCTACGTTTTTACCATATTGTGCTTCAGTCAAATGGGCCACGTGCTGGCTATCCGAAGCGAGTACTATTTTTTGTTTCGGCAAGGTATCTTCTCCAATCTTCCTTTGATCGGAGCCGTATCCCTGACGTTTTTCCTGCAAATGGCTATTCTTTACATTCCTGCATTGCAGGATGTTTTTTCGGTAAAACCACTGACCTGGAAAGAACTTGCAGGCTGCCTGCTGGTTTCATCTATAGTATTCCACGCAGTAGAAATGGAAAAACTAATTCGCGGGTGGCGGCAAAAAAGCCGAAGGTAAAAGGATCATTTTTACAGAAAGCCCGCTTTTTCAACCACGTAAAATCGACACCTTATGCAATCTCCAACCAATCATAAAGAAAAACCTTCCCTCGATGAATTTGGCTTTGAAGAAAATGGCATCATGTACTGGTGGGCCACCTGGTACGGGGAAATCCTGGGTTACAAATCATTCAAAACTTTCCTGGCTCCGGTGCAAAGGGCCATGCAGGCCTGCGCAACCCTTGACATTGACATCAGCGAAAACTTCATTGACACCCGCCGGTCCGTTGATGGAAAAACTGTTCGGGACATCAAACTCACCCGCTTCGCCTGCTACCTCATTGCCATGAATGCCGATGCCCGAAAGCCCATCGTGGCGCGGGCGCAAGTCTATTTTGCCGAGCAGGCCGAAAATATCAACCTGATGCTCGACGGAGCCAAAGACCTGGAACGACTCATGGTCAGGGAAGAAATCAAAGAAGGCAACCTGGCTTTAAATTCAGCGGCAGCCATGGCCGGTGTAAAGGATTTCCGCGCCTTCATGACGGAAGGCTATCTGGGCCTATACAACCAACCCATCCGGGCCGTGAAAAAACAAAAAAACGTAGACGAAGACGATGTGCTTTTTGATTACATGGGGCGCACTGAGCTGGCGGCCAACCTGTTCCGCATTACCATGACGGAGGAACGTCTGAAGATGCAGCAGGTCAGCAATCCTTTTGATGCCGCTGCCATCCACAAAAAAGTAGGACGGGACATCCGGGACATGGTCAAAGAAAACACGGGCCAGTTTCCCGAAGAACTCCCCGTGGAAAGAAAACTCGACGAGATCGCAAGTGAACTGCGCAAAGCCAAAAAGTTACTGAACAAAAAGAAAGAAAAGTAAAGGATGCCGGACGGGTGGATGGAAAATTTCAGAATAAGGCCGGATAATAATATCTTCCGCCTCTGAATGTTCTTTTATCAAAAAAAAACAACATGCACATTGCCATACACAACTGGATGCGGGCCGAAACCATCGAAACCACCGTGGCACGTATTTCCAAACTAGGTTACCATGCTCTCGAAATACAGGGTACCCCGGAAAAATACGACACCAAATACGTTCGTCGGTTATTGCACGATCATCACCTCAAATGCTGGGGCAGTGTGACCCTCATGCTGGGCGATCGCAACCTCCTGGCAAAAAACGAAGCTCAACGTGCCGCCTCCGTTCAGTATGTCAAGGACGTGATAAAAATGGTTAAAGAACTGGATGGGCACATGGTGTCGGTCGTGCCCGGCACGGTCGGCAAAATAGTACCCGACGGCCGCCCCGGGGAAGAGTGGCGGTGGGCAGTAGCATCGCTGAAAGAGTGTTATGATTACGCCGAAAAATCGGGGGTACTGCTGGGCATTGAGCCAATCAACCGTTTTGAGACCTACTTTATCAACCGGGGCGACCAGGCCCTGGCCCTGGCAGAAGCTGTTGGTAAAAACTGCGGCGTCTGTCTCGACATTTTTCATATGAACCTGGAAGAGAATAATTATTATGGCACCATCCGACGGGTAAAAGACCGATTAGTCGGCTTTCATGTGGCCGACAACAACCGCTTTGCACCCGGCATGGGTACTTTAGACTGGACTAAAATAATCCGGGTTTTGGAAGAGGTCGGATATGATGGTGCGCTGTCCGTGGAATTTTGCCCTCCCATTGACCGGACTCCCGCCAACCCTTATCCCGATAGCATTGATACCCACCCTGTCGGGCTCAGTGCGGAACAAAAAAAGTTCTTGGAAGATCATGGCAGCTCAGCCCTGACGGAGGAGTTCTATTCCAGGTTGACGCAGAAATCCATTGACACCCTCCTGCCGCTGATTCAATAGACGAACTGTTTTCCACTGACAATAGTAAACAAGTACCCTCATGGCGAAAATCACAAAAATCAACCATGTCACTTTAATCGTTGACCAATTAGAAAAGGCCGCTGCATTTTACGAACATGAAATGGGACTGGAAGTCATTCCGGCATTTGTTTTTGATTACCCTACCGCGTTTTTTAAAATAAACGAACACCAACAGCTCCACCTTACCGAATGGGAAGACGCCCAGTCGTTCCGCGGGCACGTTTGTCTGGAAGTTGATGACTTCAACTCC
The DNA here is from genome assembly GCA_041600595.1 of Saprospiraceae bacterium. Taxonomy (GTDB): domain Bacteria; phylum Bacteroidota; class Bacteroidia; order Chitinophagales; family Saprospiraceae; genus UBA6168. The sequence goes on from JBFIJS010000329.1 coordinate 3,613, forward strand.
CTTTTTTACCGGGTAAAAGAACTGGGCATTATTGATACCAGGCCCTGGGGCAAAGTCCGTCAATTGCCGGACGGGGCTATGCAGCTATTCATCCGCGACCCCTCGGACAACCTGATTGAGATTTCCTCGCCGCCCGGCTACCCGATCGACCCTTCCATTTTTTCCGATGAATGGTACGAAGACGGTCTTTACGTTTCCGGCAGAAACGACTTCCGGGGATATAAAAGTGACCAGGCTACCCTTTACCACGGAAACAAGTGAAATGTGCCAGGAAGTTATTTTTACGGCGTTTGTCCTAAATATCTACTGAATAGCAGTTACTTTTGCCCACTTTCTAACGATTGTAATAACTCGCACGGGGTTTTCGGAACAGATGAAGACTCATTGCCAGAAAATTGCAGCTTACTGTTCAAAGGTATTTTTGACACAACGGCCGGGCAGTTCACCTCAGCTTGTCTACCGTAAGATCAAGGATACAATTTGTCTCTGATGTAATGATAAAAAACCGTTATTTCGACCTCATTGATCAAACCTTTTATTTTCCACAGGAAGGGTTTGACATAGAGGATGGCTGTTTGATTTTTAACGGCGTACCACTCAAATATTTGATTGATAAATACGGAACGCCGCTTAAGCTTACCTACCTACCTAAAATTGGGACCCAAGTAAAGAAGGCTAAGAACATGTTCAACAAGGCCATGAAAACACTGGGTTACAAAGGGACCTACAATTACTGCTATTGTACAAAGAGCTCTCACTTCAGCTATGTCTTGAAGGAGGTGTTGAAAAATGGCTCTCAATTGGAGACCTCCTCCTCTTTCGATGTTGATCTGGTGAGAAAGCTGTACGAGAAAGAGTGGATCGATAAAAATATATACATCATCAACAACGGCTTCAAGCCGCGCGAATACGCCTATAAAATCAGCGAACTGATCAACGACGGGTTCAAAAATTGTATCCCCGTTTTAGACAATAAAAACGAGCTGGACTACTACGAGGAATACGTAAAGGGCAAATGTAATATCGGCATCCGGGTAGCAACGGATGAAGAGCCGAACTTCGAATTCTATACCTCCCGCCTGGGCATCCGGGGTTCGGAGGTCATTTCCTATTACAAAGAGCGCCTGACGAAGCACAAGAAATTCAACGTCAAACTGCTCCACTTTTTTGTGGATACCGGGATCAAAGATTCCATCTATTACTGGGGAGAATTGAAAAAGGCGGTGAAACTGTATTGCGAACTGAAGAAAATATGCCCGACCCTGACCGGCCTGAACATCGGTGGCGGCATGCCTATCCGCAATTCACTCGGCTTCGAATTCGACTATACGTATATGGTCAGGGAAATCATCAACCTCATCTTGCAGGCTTGTCAGGAAGAGGAAATACCGGAGCCAAATATTTTCACGGAATTCGGCAAATACACTGTTGGAGAAAGTGGTGCTCACATTTTCTCCGTACTTGACCAAAAGCAACAGAACGACGCTGAAGTCTGGTACATGGTGGACAATTCTCTCATCACGACCATGCCCGACAGCTGGGGCATTGCCGAGCGTTTTATCCTTCTGCCTATCAATAAGTGGCACAACGAATACCGCCGCGTAAATATCGGTGGACTGAGCTGCGACAACTCTGATTACTACAACTCGGAGGTCCACGAAAGTCAGGTTTACCTGCCGGTCATTGGCAAAGATGACAAAGAGCCTTTGTACCTTGGGTTCTTCCATACGGGAGCTTACCAGGATACCTTAAGCGGCTACGGAGGGTTG
>JBFIJS010000330.1:0-5371 GCA_041600595.1 Saprospiraceae bacterium
TGGAGGATTTGCCGGAACCGGTGCTGCCGACGATTGCCAGGGTTTCGCCGGGTTGTATGGCGAAACTGATGTTTTTCAACACGTAATCGATGCCGCTGTAGGCAAACCACACATTTTTAAATTCAATTTTCCCTTCGATCTTCTCCAGTTTTATGTCCCCGTTATCGGCGATGTGGTCGCGCCGGTCCAGCAGAGCGAATACCCGCTCGGAGGCGACCAATCCCATTTGCAGGGTGTTGAATTTATCGGCCATCATGCGGATGGGACGAAACATCATGTTGAGGTAAATAGGAAAAGCGACCAGTGTGCCGGGAGTGACGCCACCGCCGAGGCTGTCCCGGGCTCCCCACCAGATCATCAGACCAAGTGAGGCGGCAGAAATGACTTCCACTACCGGGTAAAAAATAGAGTAGTACATGATGCCGTCAATGTTGGCCTGGGTGTATTCCCGGTTTATTTTTTTGAATTTGGCCATTTCCTGCTCTTCCGCACTGAAAATCTGTACCACTTTCATACCCGTGAGCCGCTCTTGCAGGAAAGAATTCATCCGGGCAATTTCTTTGCGGACCCGCTGAAATGACTCTTTTACTTTTTCCTTGAAAACATAGGTGGCAATGATGAGAAAAGGCATCGTCGTGAGGCAGACCAGCGTCAGTTTCCAACTGACGGAAAACATCACCCCCAACACCACAAATACCATCAGCAAATCGGCAATAATGTTGATGACACCCTGCGAAAAAATCTGGTTGATGCTCTCAATATCGTTGATGGTTCGGGTAGTGGACATGCCGATGGGCGTGCGGTCAAAATAGGTCAGCTTCAGGGACAGGATGTGCTTGAAAACCTTCTGCCGCAGATCCCTGACCACGGCTCCTCCCAGCCAGTCGGAGGAATAGAGGAAGCCATACCGCAGCATCCCCTCCAGTATCAGTACGCCGATAAACAAAAGCGACATCCGGCCCAATCCGGCCAGGTCGTACTTGAAAACGTAGTCATCCACCATAGTCTGTACCAGGTAGGGCCGCAGGATGGCCACCGGCGCAATGATGATGGCCATGACGGTTGTGAAGGCAAACAGAACCTTATAGGGCCTGGCCTGGGCAATGACTCTTACCAGGATTTTGAAATCCATTTTTTGTTTGGCGTCAGACATGTAAATGCAGGATGATGGGTGAAAAATACAGGGTAAAAACAAGCGTCTCGACGGCCCTGTCGTCCATTTCGGCTGAAAACGGCTCAAAGGTAGAACTTTGACGCTGGATTGTTTTTCCGATAGGAAACAGGTGAAACGGATTAGGGTTGGAAGATCAGCCTATAAAACGCCGCACCAGCTCCAACAATACATCGGGGGCATCGGCATGTACCCAGTGCCCGGCATTTTTGACCGTTTCCATTTTTGCCTGTGGAAACATCTCATTGATCAACTGCTCATCTCCATCCACGATATGTTTGGATTGTTCGCCGCGGATGAAAAGCGTTTCTCCTTCATAAGGAGCGTTGCTTTTTACGGCTGCCAAAATTTCACCATAATGTGTATGCAAAACGGGCAGGTTCATTTTCAGTCGGTAGCCGCCCTCTTTGTTGCGGGTCAGGTTTTTCATTAAAAACAGCCGGACACCGGGGTCGTCAATGGTCTTGGCGAGGTGTTCGTCGGCGCCTTTTCGCCCGTCTATATTTTTGAGGTCCAAAGACAAAAGGGCATCAAAAATTTCGTGATGATTGCCGGGGTAGGCTTTGGGGGCAATATCCACTACGACCAGTTTGTCAACCATGTCGGGAAAATCGACGGCAAACTGCATGGCTGTTTTTCCACCCATCGAATGGCCGATGATGTGGGCCTTGTAGATCCAGTGGCTTTCCATGAATGCCCGCAGATCCTCCGCCATACTCGGATAGTCGTGGATGTCGGTGTGTGGGGAGCGGCCGTGGTTGCGCTGGTCAAGGATATACACAGAGTGATTTTCGGCGAGTTGTTTGGCAACGGTCTGCCAATTGTCGAGGGTGCCAAACAAGCCGTGCAGGATAATAATGGGATCACCCTGGCCAAAGTCTTTAAAGTTGAGTTGCATGTTGTTTATTCAAATGAAAAGCAAAAATAGGGTTGTTAAAATGGTTTTGGGAAAGGTCGGTTTAAAAATAGGGGCTTTACCTGCTTGTGCACATCTTTTCAACAGGTTCTGTCCTTTGAAAAAGAGCAGCGTGGCCTGTTTTGTAACAAACCATTTTTTTAATCCGTCCTCAAAATCATAGATTTTGTATCAATTATAAACCTACACTGAATGAAAATATTTAGCACTTCATTATTCGTCCTGATTTTTTTTTGTCATCCGGTTTTTGGTCAAAATTACCTCACGCTCACCGGGAAAGTATTGGACAAAAAAAATAACCAGCCCGTTTCTTACGCCCATGTAGGTATTCCCGAAAAAGGGATCGGCACCACGACTGCTTACGATGGTTCTTTTGAATTTAAAGTGCCGCCCCAGTATGCTACTTCCACGATGATAGTTTCTTTTATGGGCTATCAAACTTATAAAAAACCAATCCGGGATTTTAAGAATGGTAGCATCGTACACCTTGAACAATCATCCACTGATCTGATTGAAGTCGTGGTGATGGGCGAGAATGCCGTGGAAGATATTATCCGGAAAGCGGTAAAAAATATTCCCGTTAATTACCCTGTCCACCCGACCACCGTTTTGGGTTTTTACCGGGAGTCATTGACCGACGACAGCCTGCAATACCGGTATATGGCTGAGGGAGTTTTGAATATTTACAAGAATAGTTACGAAAAAACATCGGAAGGACAGGTCAGCCTGGTGCAAGGCCGTAAAATAAATTTAAAAGACCCGCTGGATACGACAGTTTATTCCGGATTGAGTTCCGGGCACATGGCTGGGCACCGGTTTGATTTTGTAAAAAACAGGGAAGATTTTATCGATGAAAATTTTTTCCCGGTTTATAAATATTGGGTGGAAAAAATTACAACCTACAATGACCGGCCAGTCTATATTATCGGATTTAATAAAGATGAAGACGCCTCCCCGCGCAGTAAAAAAAGAAGTAAATGGAAAGCACTCGCCGATGGTTTGACCGGTAAAAAAAGGAATAATTCCCGGATTGAAGGACGGATGAAAGGGCGGATTTATATTGAGCAGGGGTCGTATGCTTTTGTTCGGGCCGAATTTGAAATCTTGCCGGAAGGATTAAAAAAATACGACGATTACCCTCTTTATGCAGGGAGCTGGCAAGGGAATAAATACGTGGCTAATTATCGTAAAGTGGGGAATAAATGGTATTTCAGCGATGCTCTCCGGGAAGGTGTGCGCCCCAACGGCGGACTGTACGCTAATGAAATTAAAATTACCGAAATTAATACGGAAAAATCTGCCCCCATACCCTACCTGGAAAGAATGGAACGGGGCTACCAGTTCGTCAACCTGACCGGTACTTATGATGAACAGTTCTGGAAAAACTACAACACCACGCCATTAAATGAAGGGCTGACGGAAAGTGTACAACAATTTAAAAATGTACAAAAAGCACAGGAGGTTTTTAATGCTGAATATATGGCCTCGCTCCAGCGTAAAAGGGATTCCATTGAAGCGATTAAAATATTGGAAATAAAAGAGCAGGTTGCAGAGGAGAAAGGGGTTAGTGTGGCCGATTTGGAGAATATGGATTTTGTTCCGGAGGAATTAAAAAAAATAAATAAAGCACGCCAGAAATTTAACCGGGTCAAATTTTCCCTGGGCGCCGGGACGCATTTATTATCAACGCAGCAGGCTCCTTTGGATATTGTTTATTTCGACCGGGAAGGAGAAACTATTTTGTCGTTGACGGATGATATTTCAAGTATAAACAGAGAAATAATCGCCCATTGGGATTTTGATATTTTCTCAATAGTCCGTGATGGTTAAAGCGTCTAAGCAGCGGCTTTGACGCCGAAATTCCTGATATGATAAATTCCTGGATGATTTTTTAACGGGTCTGCGGCTGGCCCAAACACGCAAAAAATTCTCTCCAGCATCAGTTCATTGAAATACTGGGCTTTAATGTCTTCAATTGAAAACGAACCCCGTTGTTGTTCGTCAAGGCTGTACCAGTGCATGGCCTTTGCCACACTAACAGCTGTCAAGGATAGGTTGTGATGGAAATCCATCCGGTCCTCGTTGCGACTTTGGCAATGTTCCAGTCCGGTGTGTCCTTTGGCATCCCGGTAGAGAAACTCGATCTGGAAGCGACCCTTATAATAAATAAAGACATCATAGCCAGGTAATTGCAGATCGGTTGAAGCATAAATTTTGACTCGTTGCACCTGGCCATTTTCGTCTATCTCATGCAACAGTACCACTTTCAGCCAGCGCTTGAATGCTTTGCAATGAACTACACCTTCATAGAGGCGCCAACAGGATTCCTCGCAGCAGACGGTGAAATGTTCCAGGTCAGGATTTTTCACGTCCACTCTGCCGGCGTACGTCTTTCGGCGGCCCCTGCCTTTTGAAACAGGACCGGTGTAGCGGTAGCGGAGCACCATGTCGTCCCGCAGGCGGGTTATGACGTCCAAATGGGTGTCCTTCAGTACACTGTCAATAAAGGGACGCTTAGCAAAATAAGCATCTACGGCCAGGTGTCTTACACCCAGCGCAGCAAGGTGTTCTTTATTGTAATACACCACTTCGGCATAATGCTCCAGCAGTTTCTTGCCTTCGTCCTTGAGCCAGGCAGCGTCTGGTGTCTGTATGCTGCGAAGGTGCATAGCCGTGTTGCTGACGATGTCCACCACGGCAAGACCTCCGATTTCGAGACCCCATTTTGCCTTTCCGGCACTGCCTGACCAATGCCAGCCTACCCCGGGCGTATGCTTGCCACTTTTGGCAACATAGCTGGGGTCGAAGGCTGCTATGCGCTCCGGCCCGCAGGTCTGCTGAATAAGTTCCCGGTTGAACAGTGCAAAGTCGAAGGGCTTCTCAAAGTTTTGCCGGTAACTGCACTCATTGTAGGTGCCGTAGCGCTCCATGTTTTCAAAATTGTGCCTTCCTCTCATGGAAAGAAAAAGATGAAGAATGTGGCAAAAAAAATCTTTGCGCCACTTGTTCATTCCAGGCATTTTGCCCAGTATTGCATCGATGGGTCTTGTACTCATTGGGTGATTGTTCTTTGTTCAAGTTGTGGTAAACTCAAACTTAGAATTTTCACCCTTTTTTGCCCGCAAAAATTTCACGGACTATTGTTTTAATAAATCCAAATGAGAAGAGTTAGCATTCGGTATTTTTATGTCTGAATAGGATTCTTTAAAAATATCATCATAAAAGGAAGTGTCGGTATGGTATCCATTTACGGTCACTATAAGGCGATCTGAATGATTGTTTAA
>JBFIJS010000331.1:0-5366 GCA_041600595.1 Saprospiraceae bacterium
ACCACATTATTTACCTGATACAATCCTTTGCCACTCACGACCCGCCGGAGCAGGGCCTCGGCACTCGGCCGGTAGCGACTGGGGTCTTTGCCCAGCGCTTTATAGGCTCGGCGGGTAGACAACAGGGCGGGGATTTTACCGATCGTCTCCAGGGTTTGCTGTTCTTTTTGCACCGCCACTCCGGCCTGAATAAGATCCAGAAAAGCATCGCTGCCGGGAGTAACTTTTACCTGGGTCAATAAAATGCCCAATTGCACGGCAGGACAAGATTCGAGTAAAATTTTATCGACAGAAATAGTGGGTAACTGCATGGGTTTTCTTTTTTTGCGAACTATCTGCAAGCCGGAATCACCAGCAAGATTTCTCCAGCCAGGGTTCCGGGCTAAAAAAACAAAAATATGACTTCTACGATCAATTGGGGCATTGCTGCTCCGGGGCGGATCGCCCATAAATTTGCCCACGACCTGGCCCTGGCCGAAAACGCCAAACTGCATGCCGTTGCTTCCCGCTCCATGGAAAGGGCCACTGCGTTTGCCAATCAATACGGAGCGCCCCATGCTTTCGGGTCCTACGAAGCGATGGTCAATTGCCCCGACCTCGACGTCGTGTACATTGCTTCCCCGCACGTTGGTCACCATCCGCATTCACTTTTGTTTTTGAAAAATAAAATACCGGTGCTGTGCGAAAAGCCGCTGGCGATCAACGCCAGACAATCCCGGGAAATGATAGAGACCGCCCGGCACAACGGCACCTTCCTGATGGAGGCGATCTGGACCCGGTTCTTGCCGCTTTTTGGAAAAATCGTGGATATGGTAGAGGACGGTGTTATTGGCGAACTCAATTCACTGCGGGCCGATTTTGGATTCAAAGCTCCGTACGACCCAAAAGGACGACTGTTTGACCCGGCACTGGGTGGTGGTTCGTTGCTTGATGTCGGTCTGTATCCAGTTTACGCCGCTACCCAGTTTTTGGGTAAACCGAAAAACATCCAGGCAGCGGCGGTAAAAGGAGTATCGGGCACGGATGATAGTTGTGCGATGATCTTCAGCTACCCGCAAAATAAAGTAGCCATACTCGATAGCTCCGTCATCAATCATACCCCGACCATTGCCGAACTCTACGGCGAAAAAGGTAAAATTTATCTACACAGTCGCTTCCACGAAGGTGACCGGGCCACGTTGACGATTAACGGACAAGCAGAAGAAGAAATCTATTTACCAAAAAAGGGTTTTGGATATTACCACGAAATCATGGCTGTGAACGAGAGTTTGCGAAACGGCGAATCAGAAAACAAAAAAATGCCCCTGGACTTTAGCCTGCTGATGATGGAAAACCTGGATGCAGTGCGGGCCGCAGCGGGTATTCATTATCCGGCTTTCGACTAAAAAAAAGAGCGCCCACTCCTGGACGCTCCTTCGTTATGGCTATTTTTACTACTTACCTTATGCGGAAAAGAGCTTTTTGCAGGCTCTTCCATTTTTACCGGATGAATGCATACGTTTTGTTATCGGCTCCGAAAAAATCGTTGACATCGCTTGTTTTCATCACCTGCTCTAACACCAGACCATGATCGTCTACCTGAGCGACCCGGATAACCTGGGTAGAACGTGCCGATTCCATATTGTCTCCCTCGGCGATGTGCAAGAGCAGAAACTGACCATCATTGGAAATTTCCCAGCTACCGATTTCCACGATCCTTTTAGTATGGTTGCCATAGTGCCGGGAAAAGGTTCCATCGGTGGAAAACTGGTACTGTAAAAAGGCACCTCTTACTTGTGGAGTCCTTTCCGCAACTTCCATCGCTGAAACATTTGTCCAATCGCCTACCATGTAAGCCTTGGTGAGATTCAGTTTGGCGGTGGACCTAACCGGTTGGTATTCAAGCTGAAAGACCTCATTACTGACGACGTCCCGCAGGGTGATCCCTTCACAGGTCTGGTCAACCTGCATCAATTTCTCCTTCCTTTGATCGTCAGAAACGACCAGGAAAGGTTGGCCATCAAATTCGGCAACCCGCCAAAAAGTAGAGTGGTAGGTAACTTGTCCGTCTTTTCCCGAGTGCAGAACCTGAAGCAGGCCCTCCCGGTTGAAATAATATTTTTCCTGATTTCCATTGGCCGACAAAGTGGACCAGTTGCCATGAACCAGGTCGTGTTCGATCAACTGGACGGTTGATAAATCTTTTTTAAAGTTCCCGAAGTAATCCCGGCATTTAACCAAATCAATTTCAGAGGGGATGTTGGCAGACAATAAGGTCACCGCCGCCATGAGGATGACGAAACATGCAGAAGTTTTCATAAGTAAAATAAAGTTTAAAATCCTTTTAAAGAATATCGGAAAATGACATCTAAACAGTAAGGTCTTTGGTTTAGGGTCGGCAGTGGGGCAGTCATATTATCCTAATCATTTGCTTATCAATAGATTAAAAAAACCTGACTGCCCACCGCCTCTTATCTGTCGGATGATTTCTTGTTGATATTGACAAAGATAACGACCAAGGGTTGCCTCTTTGCAAATCGAATCCGTAGTTCGTAGGGGATTTCTCGACAAACGGTCTTTTTTTGCCGGGAGGATGGCCTTTGATTCGATGAGCGGCACTTTTTCCGCCAATAATATCAACACAGAAAGGACACAGGAAAGTAAATAATGGTTACAGCATTGGCCGAATCTGATATGTGGCATAAAATCTGACTTTGTAGTAAAGCAAGAGTCCAATCTCTTTTTTTCACCCAAACCTATTATAAGGCCCCCGTATCCCATCTTTTCAAGCGTATCCATTCACGTCGAATTAAAGACATCTATCCGATTGCGATACACGGGATAAAAATTTTGATCCAATGAATTATCGTTTCACACATTTCCATCCTTCCTCCGGACGTGCTTTTTTTGTCGCTGCCCTCAGCCTGACCTTTTCTATCGCATTGCTTTTACCGGGTTGTAAAACCGACGACTTCAAGGATTTTGACCAGGCGACCATCCAACAGGAAGGAGCTTATGCTTTTGCGGTAGCCACCATCAATTTTACATTGGCAGACTTGCTGGAAGATGATACCACACTGACCGTAGGGGCGGACAACGGTATCCATCTCAGGCACCGGGAAGAGCATTTTTTCACCCTCAACGCCAGGGAGGTGCTGGACGACATCACCGGCGACATCAACGAATCGTTTTCTCATAGCACAACCGTCGGAGTAGTCAGCATTGACGATATCATGCAGAGCTCATCTCTGGCATTCAGCACCCTTCTCGATGATTTTAACGATGCGGCCATGGTTGATTATCTGACCCAAAACGAGGGATCGCAGGTGCTGCTGCCGGCATTTGAGGAAAATATTACTTCCGAGGAAAACATTCCGGCTTTTACCGATTTTACCTCCCTGACCATTGAGGAAGGCGCACTGTCCCTGACTATTACCAACCATTTCTTTTTCGACATTGAAGAACTTTCTCTGGAAATTATTGACATTGGGAACGGCCAGTCGGTAGGCACTTTTCAGTTTGACTACATCGACATTGGAGAGTCGAAAACCAGCGAAATTTCATTGGCTGGAAATATGATAAGCAATGAATTCAAAGTGATTGTAAGTACTTTGAAGACTCCTGGGTCGGGCGCAAACTTCGTTACGGTGGACCTGCAGTCCCAATTAGATATCACCTTTGAATCCACAGATGTAAAAATTAAGGAGGGAGTTGTCAACTTACCCGCCGGTATTTTAGCGGAAAATGAGATAAATTTTGACCTCAATACCGATAACGGAGAGCAAATTACCAAACTCCAACTACAGGACGCTCTGGTGAGTTATGAAATCACCTCCGAACTGGCAACGGATATCCTGGTACGGGTGACCTTTCCCGATGTGACCCGCAACAACGCCCCACTCGTTCAGGAGTTTACCGTTTCGCCAACCAGTACCAATGGCCCGCAAACCGGCACCCTCGACTTTTCCAATACTTCCTGGTCGCTTGACAACGATCCCGGTCAACCCTTTAACCGCCTCAAAGCCTTGTATGAAGTTTCGCTCCCGGGTGCATCGGGCGGCCAGATACCGTTCTCCGCAGAAGACCAGGTCACCCTGCTATTCAACCTGAGCGGCCTGCAAGTAACGGAAGCCATCGGTTATTTTGGCTTCCAGCAGGAGCAGTTTGAGCCCAACAGTCTGGACCTCGGCTTTGATTTCAGCCTGTTTGCGGAAGGAAGCGGGCCGCTGTTATTCAGCGATCCGAAGATGCATATCGAGATCAATAATTCTTTTGGCATTCCGTTGCAAGGACAATTTAACGCCACGGCGGTGGGCTATTTTGGTGAAACTGCCAACCTCAACCCGCCTAAAATCGTTATCAATTATCCAACGCAGGCAGAAATAGGTCAATCAGTCAGTACCGCTTTTGTGATCAATAAAAACAATTCTAACCTGGTGGAGATGCTGTCCGTTTATCCTTCTACCATCAACTACGACGGCGCTGCGATGATCAACCCGGCCAACGATCCTTCTATCGTCAATTTCGTCCGGTCCGACAGCCGCCTGGATGCCTCCGTTGAGTTTGACCTGCCGTTCAAATTCAGTGCGCAAAACCTCTTGTACCGGGATACCAGCGTGGCCGCCGACCTGGGATTAGAACAGGGCGGTTTTACCATCGAAGACATTGACAGTGCTGAAATGAAAATCGTTTACGACAATGGGTTGCCTTTAGCATCGACTATCAGCCTGATAGCACTGGACAAAAACGGAAACGAAGCAGTGGTTTTGGAAAATATCCATTTCGATGCCGCCGTAGTCGATAACAATGGACGGGTCACACCAAATGGCATCACCCGGGGCGTGACCTTTGTATTACTAACCACCGAACAGTTGTTAACCCTGGACAATGCCGACCGCTACATCTACGAAATAGCCTTTTCCAGCCAGGACAATGGCCAAACACCAGTAGCCATGTACACCGATTATCAGGTGGAAATGGGCCTCGGCATCCGCCTGGTTGTCAGCCGGGAGTAACTATCACCCGATGCTTTGACAAAATGGCTGATCCGTATTTCACCGGATCAGCCATTTTTATTTTCCCTCCCCGGGAAACTGAAAAGGTCACTCTATATGCCCCGTTCATTTCCTTCACGCAACGTCTGCCCATTGCCTGACCTCACTCAGACAACATTTCTGCCAGTTCATCAAAAAATACAACGGGATGACAAAAAGCTGTAACAGAAACGGTAATTTAGCCTGATAAAACAAGGTCTGTAAGTAAAAGTAATAACTCATGCTACGCAAGAAATGCGGAGCAGCATAGACCTCGCCTTTTAAAACGTCCTCCCGAAGCAAGTTCGGATTGGCATCAGGTTTACAAAACCCTAATACATAGTTCCTTGACAT
>JBFIJS010000332.1:0-5358 GCA_041600595.1 Saprospiraceae bacterium
ATTTAAAACCGGCAATGATTGTGTTGAAATGATTATTTGGCTACCAGACAAGCGGGAACGGGGTATCCCCTAAAAGTGAGTTGAAAAAAAATGAGAAAAGTCATTTTTTATTTCCCGGAAGCAGAAAAAGAGGGAATAGTAAGATCCTGTTCATCAAGCATTTATGTGCTAAAAATGAAAAACCAAACACCCTTCGCCCGTAGCAAGGAGTTTTTAAGTTTGAATTTGCACTTGTGCTTGAATTTTAAAAAACTCCCCAGAATTTAACAGCCCTTGGGGTGTCACCAAAAACGGAATCAAAACTTAATACCATAATACACGCCAGGCATGGCCGGCAGCAAACTAACCTCCCGGGAGCGGAAAGACTGGCTGCCGGGTTGGTAGCTCAACCGGTAAAAAGCGGGGTTGCGGCGGCTGTAAACATTGTACATGCTGACTTTAAACGAATGTTCACTTTTCTTTCTTTTCAATGAATAAGACAAGGCAAAGTCGAGCCGGTGGTAGGGCCGGGAACGGATGGTTGGCCGGTAATGAAAAGCAGATGGTTCCGGCGTATTGTCGGGCTCATCGATTTCGATGAGAAGCCGCGGGGTACTTTGGGGGGCGTACAACTGTGGCAGCGGCGTTCCGTACACCCAGTTCATACTAACCTGCCACCGACGATTGAGGCGGTGACAGATAAAGATCTTCAGGTCGTGCCGGCGATCGTAGGCAGCAGTGATCTGTCGTTCCCGGTTAAAATTATCGGTAAACTCCCGGTCCGATCTGGACAGGGTATAGCTGATCCAGCCGCCCGTTTTGCCGGCTGTTTTTTGGATAAAAAATTCTGTACCGTACCCGTAGCCGCGCTGGTTCAACAGTTCTCCCTGCAGATTATTGGGATCAAAAACATACAGGTTTTTCATTTTCTTAAAATACCCCTCCACGCTGACCTGCCAGCCATCGGGCAGTTTCTTTTCCACTCCGAGCGTCGTCTGCCAGGATTGTTGAGGCTCCAGGCCCTCGTACGCAGGGAACCAGACATCCTCCGGGAGGTTGATCTCATTGAAAAAGAGCCGGTGTAGGTATTGCACATTGCGGGTAACCGAGGCAGTCAGTGCGGTCTTTTGGGTCAGCTGATAGCTACCAATCAACCGGGGCTCAACGTTGAAAAAGTTGCGGTCACTCAGGAAGGCACTGAGTCGAAGCCCGATATTGAATTGCCACCTGGCACCGGCTTTAAACTCATCTTCCACATACAAGTCGGCCTCGTCGGCATGAATCGTAAAGACGTCGCTGAAATCGTCGAAATCGCTGAACTCCAGCGAGTCGATTTCGTCAAATTCGGTAATGCCGGAGTTGACCGCAAAATTACTCGGTATAAAACGATGGTTAATAAAGCCGCCGCCAAACCGCAGGTGATGACGGGCATTGAGTGCGTACGTAAAATCGGTGCGCAGGGCCAGATCCCTGATATTGGACCCGGAGAAGGTGTATTCGAAAAACTCCAGCCCATCCTCCTCGCCCTCTTCTTCCGGTGAAAAAGTGAAGAGATTTTCGCTGGAAAATTGGTAGCGGCTATAGGTCAGGGTGGTGTTGGCGAATAATTTAGGACTGAAAACATGGTTCCAGCGCAGGGAGGCGATGATGTTGCCCCAGCTGAGTTCGATATTGGTTTTTTCCCTAAAATTGATTTCGCTAAAATCGAAGGTATCCGTGACGGAGGTTTCAAGGTTGCCACTGAAAAAATCATTGCCTCGGTAGAAGCTCAGAAAAACCCGGTCTTTATCCGAAAACTGGTAGCTGACCTTTGCATTGAAATCATAAAACTCATAATTGTTACTGGCATCTTCGAACTCAAAAAAAGCCTTGCGCCCCAGTTCGCTCAGCAGGAAATCGGAGTGCGTCATGCGACCGGTGAGAAAAATGCTGCCTTTATTGTTGGCAAATGGCCCTTCCAAAAAAGCCTTGCCGCTGATTAAGTCGAGGGCCGCTCCGCCACCCCAACTGCGGGTGCTGCCTTCTCTGGTCCGTACATCAAACACGGAAGAGACCCGTCCGCCATACCGGGCGGGAAAACTGCCGCGGAGCAGTTTTGCACTCTTGACCGCCGACGTATTGAACACCGAAAAAATACCCAGCAGGTGATCGGGGTTGTACACCGGCACACCGTCGAGCAGGACCAGGTTTTGGTCGGAATTGCCTCCCCGGATGTGAAGCCCGCCAAAACCATCGGCGCCGGTTTGCACGCCGGGGAGGAGTTGGGCGATGCGCATAAGGTCACTTTCGCCGCCCAGATCGGGTGCAGCCTGAAAATCATCGGGCGGTAAATTGATGCCGTTGGCCGGGGAGGGAACCAGTTCGTTGGTTGCATTTTCCGGGGTGACGATAATTTCGGCCAGGGTCAGGGAGGGGGTGAGCGAATAGGTTGTAAACTGATTTTGGGTCAGGTGCAGCGCTTTAGTTTCCTCGCGGTAACCGAGGTAACTCACCGTGATGGCAGTTGCGGATTCGGGTAGCGTCAGACTGTAAAAGCCGTATTCATTGGTGATGGTGCCGATGCCCAGTTCCGGACAATAGATGGCGGCAGCGATCAACCGCTCTCCGGAGGTAGCATCCTCTACATAGCCACTCAGGGTAAAATCCCGCAGTTGCTTTTTGGGCAGTTGGAAAAAGACAACCTGCCCGTCGATCGCTTTGTACCCGACATGGGTATCTTTTAGCAGCAAATCCAAAACTTCCCGCAGGGGCCGGCCTTTTTCCTGCAGGCTGACCTTTTTATTTTCCGGAAAAAAACGTTCACTGTAGGCAAATTGGACCGAGGTGGTGCTACTCAATGCGTCGAGTGCCTCGGGAATGGTAACGGAGGCCACCGAAATGCTAACCTTTTGGGTGAAAATGTTCTGGGCGGTGGTTTTTCCCAAAAACAAAAACAAGCTCAGAAAACAGCCAAAACGCATACATCTCCGTGCCAGCGAACGTGGCAGGAGCGGCATTGGCAGGTTGGATCTTTTATAAAAATGCAGCGTGTAGGATGGCACTCAAATTCTGTTTTATTTATTCGGCACAATAAGAACGGTTCGGATAGGATGAACGGCCGGGTTGGTTGATCCGGCGATGATCCATATGGTTACTGACAGGCTCCCCCGGTCAGAACGTAGCCACCCGTTGGCAGTTCTTTAATGGTTGCCCCGGTCAGGGTAGCCAATGTTTCCAGAACCGTTTCGATGGGTTTGTTATCAAAAGAAGCCGTGACCGGACAATCGAGCAGCTGCTCATTTTGAATATCGACCGTTTGCCGGAAAAAAGAACTGAGGGAGGAAACGGCTTCGGCCAGTTTGGTATTGTCAAATACCAGTTTTTTGGTATGCCAGGCCAGTTCGTTCAGATGGTCGGACGTTTCCCGGATCAATTCGGAACTGTCGGTCAGGTAAATCCCTTTTTCGTTGGGCAACAGAATAACGGTGCTTTCGCTGCCTTTGGGGGACAGTGCCACTTTTCCGGTAGCTACTGCGACCTCCACCCGGCCAACCGACCTTTCGGAAACGTTGAAAGAGGTGCCGAGAACGGTGACTTCTCCCGATGCTGATTCCACCACGAAAGGAATATTTTCATCTTTCGCTACCACAAAAAAGGCTTCCCCTTCCAATTTGACCCGCCGCTCGTGATTGACGGCCGAGGCAAAATAAGTGAGTTTCGAATTGGCATTCAGCCACACCTGACTGCCATCCAGCAATTCGACAGGTGCTTCCGCCGGCAGGTTGCCCGTTGCGACGTCGGCATAAATGACGGTGGGCGTACCGTAGTTTTCCCAGGCATAATGTCCAACGATCAAGAGCAAGATGACCGCTGCGGCCCGGAGCACCCAACGGCGTTGAAACAGCGGGTGAATCTTTGCGGCGGGTTGTTCCTCGCCCAGTTTCTGTTCTATTTTTTGGTAATCAGCCTCCAGGTCAATATTCAGTTCCTGGGAAAACCCTTCGCTGAGGCTCCATGCTTTCCGGAGACTGGCGGCCAGCTGCCGGTGGTCGGGGGAGTCCGCCAGCCAATCATCCAACAGGGTCTGTTCCCCGGGGGTGATTTCACCGGCCAGTTGTTTTTGAACAAGTAATATGTAGCGGTCTTCTTTCATAAAATACAATTTTGTCTGCAAAACCAAGACAACCGGGCGGCCCGTTTCCCCTATTGGAGCCAGAAATTAGCAGCATGAATGGTCATCAGGAGCCACAACAACAGCCCTTCTTCCACATAAGGGCCCAGAGCCTTCCGGAGAAGCATCAGTGCCCGGGTCATTTGGTTTTCCACCGTTTTGGTGGAAATATCCAACCGGGCCGCAATTTCCTTGTGACTCAATTTTTCCAGCCGGCAGAGGGTGAAAACGATCCGGCAACGTTCCGGCAGGGCGGCAATGGCCTGGTGAATGACTTTTTCCAGATTGCGGGCGTGGAGCTGTTCGTCTTGCCCGTGGGGAGTGGCCACCGATTCGGGCAGGGTAACCGGATCGTTGAAGTCGATGCGGCTGGCCTTGATGTGGTTGAGCGTTTTGTTGACGACGGCCCGGCGGAGGTAGGATTTGAGCGAGGAAGAAATGAGCAGCGTTTCCCTTTTTCGCCAGATTTCGACAAAAACATCCTGCGCCAGATCCCTTGCAGCATTGCTATCGCCCAGGACGTTGAAAGCCGTGACAACCAGATACTTATAGTATTGCTCGTAAATCGCTTTGAAGGCCGTTTTGTCGCCAGCTTTCAGATCGGATAACCATTCCTTTTCTTGTTCGTTGACATCCATAGGGGTGGTCGGGTGTAATCAGTTGGCACGGTAAGAGGTGCCAGTCGCTTTTTATTTTGATTGTCAGATGTTCTTTGCAAAGAAAGTGCTTAATCTGGAAAGTGGGAAACTATTAAGCAGTGGGCAGTAAACAGTGGGCAGTTTTCAGTAGGCAGTAGGCAGTAAACAGTGGGCAGTTTTCAGTAGGCAGTAGGCAGTAGGCAGTTTTCAGTTTTGCAATAGCTTCTAAATTAATGCTTTATACTATTATTGAGTGTCGATTATTTAGCATTGTCCACTTATTACTTCTGTAACGGAAGTTTCTTTAAAATTTCATTCACGCAAGTGGGCCGAAATATTCATTTTGCTTTGAGGCACCAGACTGCTCGGCCCAAAGGGGTTGAAGCGGTCTCACCAGTTCATCTTTACAAATAAGGTGTTGATAATTCTACCGGTGAAAATAACATCTATCATCTTGTAACTCCTCGTTTTAACGAGGGGTATGGCAACTGCTACATCCACATCTATCTTCTTTACAAAACATCAGCATTTTTTAAGAAGTGCATGTTTTGAAAAGAAGATAGATGTGGTGTCCGGTTGTTTTTTAACCCC
>JBFIJS010000333.1:0-5355 GCA_041600595.1 Saprospiraceae bacterium
GCCCTGACGATCGATCCGGCGCAGAAGGATCAATACGGATTGCCCCAACCCATCATTAGTCATGAATATTCGAAACGGGATCTGGCAGCGCTAAAAGAATTAATCAACCCCGCCAAAAAAATCTTATCCAAAGCAGGTGCCCTGACACACTATGTGCACCATATTCGCACCTTTTCTCACGCTGTCGGAACGGTTCGGATGGGAAATAATCCCGATACTTCGGCGCTGGATGAGAACTGCCAATTCCGCGGGGTGGATAATTTGTACGTGCTGGACGGCAGTTTTATGCCAACCTCAGCAGCTGTCAACCCCAGCCTGACCATCGCTGCCAATGCCCTCAGGGTGGGGGAGGCGATCGCCCGCTCATCGTGAGCCGAAGTCATTTTGCGAACGCTGTAATTTGCCTTGAAAATTCAAAAAAAAGACAGAAAGAAAAAGGCTTTTTAACGCATCATTACCCCGGTCGTTTGAACGCAATTAAATGATGACAAACCTCAAAACCAAAGCAGTATTAAATTAAAACACCCTGGCGCCGGTCAGCTAACATTCGACATCGACATCAATTATGAACTACAAAAAATTAAACGAAAACGAAAAGCTCCGCCTTGCATTTATTGGTTGTGGTGGTGTGACTGCCAAACATTCAAAAACGTTGCGCAGCTTTAAAAATTTTGAATTGTATTACGCCAGCCGGTCGGAAAAAAAAGCAAAGTCTTTTTGCGAAAAATGGAAGGGAGCCGGTTTTTTTGATTCTTACGAACATGCCATTTTATCCGAAAAAATAAATACTGTTTTAATTGCTACGCCACCGGATAGCCACCTCGAACTTACGCTGCAGGCCGTGCGGGCAGGAAAGCATGTTATTGTAGAAAAACCGCCTTTTTTTAATTCTGCCGATTTCGATTTAATTGAAATAGAAAGGAGGAAAACAAGGGTACAGGTGATGGTGGCAGAAAATTATTTTTACAAGCCGGTTCTGGAAAAATTGCGGAATATTTTGGCGACAGATGTTATTGGTGATGTCAGGTTCATGTATTTCAATGCCACCAAAAAACAAACGCAGGATGATTGGCGAAACGAGGCCGGTGTGTCGGGGGGAGGCGCCTTATTTGAGGGTGGTATTCACTGGATCAATTTTATGGCTAATCTGGGGCTTCGAATAAAAAAGGTGACGGGTTTTCAGCCGAAAAAGCCTGATAATCAGTTGGAAAGAAGTATGCAGGTCGTGGCTGAGTACGAAGAAGGAATGGTCGCTAACCTGTTTTATTCCTGGGAAATAGATGCATTGATCAATGGACTGAGACTTTCCCGGATATATGGTACAGAAGGTTCGGTTACGTTCGAGTCCAACGGTATATTTATTTTTATAAGAGGTAAAAAATGGCGGTTTATTTTACCTGGATTTTCGGATATCGGAGGGTCGAAAAAAATGTTCCGTGATTTTTATTTAGCTATTAAAAATGGAGTTGATCCGGCATTTAATTTCGCCATGGCAAAAAGAGATCTGGAATTAGTTGAGCAAGCTTACCGTACCGTCTGAAAAAGAAAAATCATTTTCTACAGGAATCGTCTGCTCAGCGGGAATCGGTTTTTCGAAAATTATATTTAATGGCGGTTAGAGTTGAGATGGTTGAAAAATCTGCGTTTTCTATCGCCTGAAATTTCTCAACCATCTCAATCATATTTCACCTAATAAAAGCTCAATATCAGCGCAGTTTACAGGTAATTAAAACCACGCCTTGAAAAAGAACCGGTTTTTAAAATTTTGCTGTTGATTAAAAATTAAAATCCAGACGTAAAGTAAAGTCCCGGGGTGGATCCAGTTTTCCGGGCCGGCTGGCATATTCCCGGTTGGTGACATTATTGACGAGAAAAGAGGCTTTTATTTTTTCGGTAAAATAATAAGCACCGCGCAGGCCGATAATCACATCCCCATTATTATTTTTTTGCCTGAATTCCTTTAGCGGTAAAAACGTTTCGAAGACGGCATCAATATTTTCCATAAAACTGGTATAGAAAGCAGCTACACCGAAGGAGAAGTTTTTGTATTTAGACTCCATATCGAACTTTGCGGTGTTGCGGTAGCGGTATTTCAATACATTCTTACAGTTGTCGGGACAAACAGACGAGTTGGCGGCATTACTCCAGCCACGGGAGCCTTCCGGCAGGTCGAGTCCAAACTCTTTAAACTGTGGATCGATCCGGGTAAAGCCGGCCAGAATGGTTGTTTCCAACCCAAAGAGGCTGCCTCTGCCATTGACACTGACTTCAAAACCTTTGATGCGGGTGTCTCCGATATTCTGAGATTGGAAGGCAAAGAATTCGGGAACGAAGGTAAATTCCATCATATCGGCGTATTCAGAGAGGAAATAGGAAACATCGGCGAAGCCATGGAAATTGCTGATTTTGAACCCTTGCCGGAGGCCGATTTCGGCGGTCCAACCAGTCTCAGACTGCAACGTGGGATTAGGTAAAATAGGAATGCTGCCAAATTGCGTATAAATGAATTTCTCGGCAATGGTTGGAAAACGGTAACCCTGTCCCCAGGAGCCTCTCAGGAAGGTGACCGGACTCAGGGCGTAACTGGCACCCAGCCGGAGTACTGGCTTGGCTTCCCTGATCTTTCCTCCGGGCACGACGACTTCCAGCGGTGATTGCCCGATATCGTAGTTGATGGTGTCGGGTGTTTTCAGGGTGTTATCTTCGTACCGGAAACCTACGGAGAGGTTAAGTTTGTCAAATAGTTTCTTTTCCAGTTGCAGGTAGCCAGCCAGGTTGTTGGAGGTGAAGGTGGTATCACCGTACAGCGGTGCCCGCACCCTGGTGCCGTTGTAAACAAAACCGGAGGTGATGACCAGCCCGATCTTATCCATTTTCCGCTGAAATTGGTATTCTCCATAATAAACCTGAGATATGTTGGATTGGTCAGCTTCGGAGGTGCCCGTTTGATTGTCCACATTGAAAAAACGCCCGAGGAACTTATGGCGGTTGTTGGATTTATCGAAATAAGTTACGAATGGGTCAATATTGTACCTCAGGTTATCCGAACTGGCAACCGGGGCACCGGGCCGGTACAGGTTCTTGTAACCTTGCCAAAAGAAAAAAGAACTTCCTTTTGACCGGTTAAAATTACTGTTGACGCCCACAGAAAGCCGGTCGGAGATCCGGTATCGGGTGTTGACGCTGATCCTGCCGCGACGGGATTCCGAGCTGTCCTGTACGCTGTTGCTGTGGAAGTATCGTCCGCCAACGACCAGGTCGAACTTACCCATTTTTCTGCGGTGAGCAACGTTGAGACCGGTATTGAAAGGCTGGGAGTCTTTGTCCCACCATTGCAATTCTTCCCTTCTTGGCGAATCAGTCGTAGTAATAAAGGTGGAGATCAGTGTTTCCGGAGCGGATTTGGCGTATGCCGTCCGCACATTAATGATGCCATTGAGGGCGGAGGAGCCGTAGAGAGCCGAGGCTGCCCCTTTAACTATTTCTACCTGTTCGATATTCTCGATAGGAACATCCTCCCATTGCGGATAGCCGGCATCGGCCTGGTACATGGGCATATCGTCCACGAGTAACAACACTCTGCTGCCGGCACCGTAGGAAAATCCTGATCCTCCCCGGATATTGGCCTGGCCCCCGATCATGTTGATGCCGGGCACTTTATCCAGCAAGCCGTCCAAACTGTTCTGGTTGGTATTGTCAAGCAGACTGGGTTTGATCACATCAATGGAAACGGTGACTTCGCCCAGCGCCATTTCGTGTTTGCCACTGGTGACGGTAGCGGTGTTCAGCAAATTGATAGATTCAGAAAGGGAGAGACTTACGGTTATCTTTTCATTGGGTCCGGCAGTTATATTTTTCTTTTTAAAGTCATAACCCACGTAACTTACCCTTATTTCGTAGTCGCCGGGTGGAACGCTTAATTTATAGTTGCCTTCAAGATCGGTGATAGCGCCATATTCACCGACCGAAACCGTAGCGGCAATGAGGGGCGTTCCTTTCTCGTCGGTGATCGAGCCTTCAATTGTACTGTTTTGGGCAATGGCCAAAGTTGAAAAGACAAAAAGATACAGGAGTGTCGATAAAATTTTGTTCATAAAAAAGGTGGTTAGTGATGCAGAAAAAGGAACAGATGTGCACGGGCCACGGTGCCACCGTTCCTTTTCGATGTATAAAGATCGAAAAAAGATATAGTCAAACAATAGAAAAATTACTCGTTTGGAAATGTCCTCTTTTCAGGTGTGCAGGAAAATGGTAGTAGGAGTGGGTGCAATAGGTCTTTCCACAAAAGGAAAGCAAGGTGTCTAAGAGGGAGCAAAAGTAGCTTATTGATTTGGTATTACGAGCAGCGGTAATATTTTTTACGAATTAAATGAAAATAAAAGGTCTCAGTTCTGCCAATTTTTTAGAGATTTGCTCGCAGAAAAAAGTGAGGCAAGTCTTTTTTCTTTTCCAGCCTGCACCATGCCCAATTGCTCAACTTGCTATTCTTTCATTTCAAAAATACAATTACATGAAAAAAGTGTTACTTACCTTTTTGGCATGCTTGCCTGTGGTTTTTTTATCGGCTCAAAACTGCATGGCTGATTCTACCTATCAGGATACCACCGGCGTTTTTCCTATGCCATTCGATGCGGACAACCCATCGCCTGATGATGGGATCAACGAATGTGCGATCATCGGGGAAAACTTTGAATTTGTCTTTACCGTTGCCGTCGGCGACAGTATCACCATCCCTTTCGGAGGAATGAGCCAAACACTCGCTCTGGATAAAATCGTGGTGGTCGATGTGCAAAACCTGCCCGTTGGCATCAATTACTTATGCGAACCAACCAACTGTACTTTTGAGGATAATAGTTTGGGTTGCGTGGTGCTGACCGGCATACCAACGGCCGCCAATACGCCGATGAACTACGAGCTGGAGATCAAGGTGAATGTCTTTATCAAAGGTTTTGCAGTGGGCATACCCTTTACTTTTCCTGATCCCGATCTTGCTCCGGGGGTCTTTTCCCTGCAGTTGCTGGCCAGTGCGAACGAGCCGTGTGATGTGGCAGTTTCTACCAGCGAAGAATTGGCTGATAAAGTGCAAATGACTACGCAGCCAAATCCCACCGCCGGCCCGGTTTATGTCAATTTTCAATCGACTGTTTCTGGTGAATTTAACCTGCATGTGATGGATCTGTTCGGTCACGCAGTACACCGTGAAAAAGTTACCTTGCAGCAGGGGCAAAATTCTTTCAGTTACGACGGAACACATCTGCCTAATGGACTTTACCTCCTGGTACTGGAAAATGAACTGGGCAGGGTCGCCCAAAAAATGACCATCCAACACTAATTGAGAGTATTCGTTTTTTTACA
>JBFIJS010000334.1:0-5351 GCA_041600595.1 Saprospiraceae bacterium
GCTGGTCGGCCTGTTTGACCTGTTGGGTAATGCGGATAACCAGCACGCCTACATTGCCACGGAATACCTGCTGACTGACGGACCGGTGGAGTCCCCCCAAAATTTTAACCGGTTCAACCTCATGGGCAAATACACCGTCAATCTTCCCAATAATGATAAACTGTCCGTTCTCGCCTCCCATTTCACCAGCAAATGGGATGCTTCCGGGCAGATCCCCCAGCGGGCGGTAACGGCAGGGCTGATCTCCCGTTTTGGCAGCATCGACGATACGGAAGGTGGCGCTACAAGCCGGACCAATATCGCCGTCAACCACACCAAAACTATGGGCAAAGACGCTTTCGTCAAAAGCAAAGCCTATTTCTCAAAATATGACTTCGAGCTGTTTTCCAACTTTACTTTTTTTCTCGAAGACCCGGTCAACGGCGATCAGATCCGGCAGCGGGAAGACCGGCAGATTTTCGGACTGGAGAGTGTCCTCCACCGCCAGTTTGGGCTGCCGCTGGCCGACCTGAACCTCCAGGCCGGAGTTGGCCTTCGCTACGACAGAGTGCTGGATAATGAACTATCCCGCACGGCCAACCGCAAAACGACGCTGGAGCAAATCGCTCTGGGTAACGTCAATGAGTCGAATCTTTACGGGTTTGCCAACCTGGAATTCAAGTTTGGTAAATTCCTCGTTAACCCCGGCCTGCGGATCGATCATTTCAAATTTGATTATGTCGACAACCTGGCTACCGCTTACCAAACGCTTTCCGAGACCAAAAGCATAGCCAGTCCAAAACTGAATTTCATCTTCAACCCATCCCACCAGTGGCAACTTTACCTTAAATCCGGGGTGGGCTTTCACTCCAACGACACCCGGGTGGTGGTTGCCCGGAATGGCCGGGAAATTCTCCCCGCCGCCTACGGTGCCGATCTGGGAGCAATATGGAAACCCGCTCCCCGGGTATGGATCAATACTGCTTTGTGGTACCTGTTTCTGGAGCAGGAATTTGTGTATGTCGGCGATGCCGGTGTGGTCGAGCCCAGCGGAAAGACCCGCCGGAATGGTGTGGATTTCGGGGTACGCTACCAGCTTTCCGATTACATTTTCCTCGATGCCGATGTGAACTATACCTACGCCAGGGCTACCGAAGAGCCGGAAGGGGCCGATTATATCCCTTTGGCACCTGACCTGACGGCCATTGGCGGTCTCTCGTTCAATTTGCCGATGGGGCTGGCAGGCAGCATCCGCAGCCGCTTCCTGAAAGACCGGGCAGCTAATGAAGATAACAGCATCATCGCCGAAGGCTACCTGATTACCGCTGTCAATTTGAACTACACGGTCAGCAATATTTCCTTTGGAGTCGTTGTGGAAAATTTATTTGATGTGGAGTGGAACGAGGCGCAGTTTGCTACCGAATCCCGTTTGCAAAACGAAACGGAACCGGTAGAGGAAATTCACTTTACCCCCGGTGTTCCCTTTTTTGTAAAAGGGCGGGTCACTTATAAATTCTGAAGCAGGGCGAAGTATTTTTTGAAATGACTTTCGCCCCCGAAACATGGATCGGCCAAAAGCAGGATTTCGGCGGAGAAGGCCGAAAATGACGGAAGCAGGTCCATGTTTTTCAAAAACGGCCAGAGTCGTTAAGTTTGCAAAAAACAGAGATTATGACCATCCGACCCGAAACATTTCAATTTTTAAAAGCCATTTCCAGAAATAACAACCGGGAATGGTTTCAGGAAAATAAACCTGTTTACGAAGCTGCTCTCAACAACGTCAAAGACTTCGTGAAGGCACTGGAAGCCGGCCTCAACGAAACGGATGTGATTGAAAAAAGCAAAACGTTTCGCATCTACCGGGACGTCCGTTTTTCCAAAGATAAAGCACCTTATAAAGAATATTTTGGTTCGAGTTTCGTCCGGGCCACAGCCGCCCGGCGGGGTGGGTATTACTTGCATCTTGAACCGGGCAACACCTTTGTTGGCGGCGGCTTCTGGGCACCCAACCCGGCCGACCTGAAGAGGATCAGAGACGAATTTGTCATGGACGATAAGACCATCCGTCAAATAACCGCCGACAAAAATTTCAAAAAATACTTCGGCAGTTTGCAGGGTGATGCCGTCAAAACCGCTCCCAAAGGTTACGATAAAGATCACCCCGCCATCGACCTGATCCGCCTGAAACAACTCACTGTGATGAGGCAATTTTCCGATGAGGAGGCGCTGTCGAAAAATTTCCAAAAAGAAGTGCTGAAAACATTCGCCGCCATGCGGCCTTTGTTCGATTATTTGAGCGAAGTACTGACCACTGATCTGAACGGGGTTTCTATTTTGTAAAAGACGAACAATTGGTTTCGCGGGGCGACGACCAGCTCCGAAAAACTGCGCTGCACCCCGGTCAAAGATCAATCCCCGAACAACGTCCCCGCCCGTCCCGGTGGCACTACACCTAAATGCCGGTACGTTTTCTCCGTCGCTTCCCGGCCCCGCGGCGTGCGTTGCAGGTATCCTTCCATGATTAAAAAAGGCTCGTGTACTTCCTCAATCGTGCCGGACTCCTCCCCCACTGCCGTGGCAATGGTAGTCAGCCCGACCGGTCCCCCTTTGAATTTATTGACGATGGCATCCAGGATCTTGTTGTCCATTTCGTTGAGGCCACCTTCATCGACGTTGAGCGCGGCGAGTCCGATTTTGGCAATAGCCAGATCGATGGTGCCATTGCCTTTTATTTGGGCAAAATCACGAATCCGGCGGAGCAGGAGATTGGCGATCCGGGGGGTACCCCGGCTGCGGCGGGCAATCTCCAGGGCACCGTCTTTTTTGATGGGTACATTTAAAATGGCCGCTGACCGCTCAATGATTTTTTGCAAGGTGGCCACGTCGTAATAATCCAGATGACAGGTGATGCCAAAGCGGGAACGCAGAGGCGAGGTCAACAAACCCATGCGGGTCGTAGCACCAACGAGGGTAAAATTATTAAGCGATATCTGAATGCTGCGGGCATTTGGCCCCGAGTCGATCATGATGTCGATCCGGTAATCCTCCATGGCGGAATAGAGATATTCCTCCACGACGTTGTTGAGGCGGTGAATTTCATCAATAAACAAAACATCGCCCTCCTCCAGGTTGGTGAGCAATCCGGCAAGGTCGCCGGGCTTTTCCAAAACGGGCCCCGAAGTCATTTTCAACTCCGCACCGAGTTCGTTGGAGATGATGTAGGAAAGGGTGGTTTTGCCGAGGCCCGGCGGCCCGTGCAAGAGCACATGGTCGAGGGCTTCACCGCGTTGTTTTGCGGCCGCGATAAAAATTTCCAGGTTGTCAACGATTTTAGCCTGCCCGCTGAATTCCTTCAGATCCTTGGGCCGCAGCGCTTTTTCTACTTGCTGCTCATCACTGGTCATATGTTCCCCGGAGGGATCTAAAATTGGATTTTGCATAGTTTGACGGTGGACGGTGGACGTTAGACGGTGGACGGTTTTTACGGGACAATCCGTCTGCCGGGTTTTGGATTTTAGTCCCAGACTCCTTCGCCCTGCCAGATGATTTTACCCTGACCGAGCGGAACCAGGAAGTCGTCGTGGCATTTATCGTGGTCGCTCCTCGTTTCGCAGATCAATTTTCCCCGGCAATCGTACAGGTAAGAATTGGGAATGGACCGGAACAGATATGCCCAGGCCTGTCCATTTTTGTATTTCAGCACCTGATTGGGGTTGTGCAGGTCGATGGCGCGGTCCATCCAGCCAATTTCAAAAGGATTGGTGGTGTCCACACAAGCCCCTGCTTCTTCGGGTGTTTTCCCCAGCACTTCAATGCAGGTGATTTCCACTACCGCCTTTTCACCGACGCAGCCACTCTTCTTGTTGTCGATCGTTTCGTAGCTGAAAGAGACGATTTGCCGTTCCTCCAGCTGAAAGCCCCTGACAATCTTTAACGGATTGAGCAACTCACCGTTTTCCAACTCAATCAACAGGCCGCAGCCGTCGAGATCCGAGAAGTCTTTGACGGTCCCGACAGTGTTGCAACTGGTGTCCAGCGTTGATTTGACCTTGCAGGAGCAGCACCAGGCGAGCAGGGTGAAAAAAATTAAATACCTCATAATGATAATGACTATTTGCTTTTGGCCGAAGGCATTTGCCGACCGGCTTGAAAATTCGTCAGAAAATAAAGGTATTCTACTCACGTAAAACACCCCTAATTGTTACTTTTGCGCCGTTTTTTTCAGGGTTTTCCGCTGCACGTTGTCCTTTACATTTTTTTTTATAAAGGACGAAGGATAACGGTCTACCACCAAACAATCAAGAAATAATAATGGCAGGAACAAAAGTAACGATAAGCCGTGGTAAAGTAAAAGTACCTAATGATCCAATTATTCCTTTTATCGAAGGAGACGGTATTGGTCCGGATATTTGGGCGGCAGCCCAAAAAGTGCTGGACGCCGCCGTCGAAAAAGCATTTGACGGTACTAAAAAAATCGTCTGGCGGGAAGTTTTATGCGGACAAAAAGCATTTGACAAAACGGGCGAATGGCTCCCACAGGAAACCCTCGACGTGATCGAAGAACACCTGATCGCCATCAAAGGCCCCTTGACCACACCCGTTGGTGGCGGCATCCGCTCACTCAACGTGGCTTTGCGTCAAAAACTCGACCTGTATGCTTGTGTGCGCCCGGTACAATATTTCCGGGGTGTTCCTTCTCCGGTAAAAAAACCACAGGAAGTGGACATGATTATTTTCCGGGAAAATACGGAAGATATCTATGCGGGCATTGAATATATGGCCGGTACGGACGACTGCAACAAGTTGCTGAACTTTTTGCAAAATGAAATGGGTGTCGACAAGATCCGCTTCCCCAAATCTTCTTCTCTGGGCATCAAGCCCGTATCAAAAGAAGGAACGGAGCGCCTGGTGGATGCCGCCATTAAATATGCGATCCAGAACAAAAAACCGTCCGTTTCTCTGGTACATAAAGGCAACATCATGAAATTTACCGAGGGTAAATTCAAAGACTGGGGCTACGCTTATGCCGAAGAGAAATACGGCAGCAAGGTTTGGACCTGGGCGCAATATGACCGCCTGGCGGCCGAAAAAGGAAAAGATGCTGCTAATAAAGCGCAAAATGCTGCTCTCGCAGCAGGTGCTGTTCTCATCAAGGACGTGATCGCTGATGCGTTCTTGCAGCAAATCCTTCTCCGCCCGGCCGAATACTCCGTGATCGCTACCCTGAACCTCAACGGCGATTATGTATCGGATGCCCTGGCCGCCCAGGTTGGTGGTATCGGAATCGCTCCCGGCGCCAACATCAACTACAAGTCAGGCATCGCCATCTTTGAAGCGACCCACGGCACGGCTCCTAAATACGCCGGCCAGGA
>JBFIJS010000335.1:0-5349 GCA_041600595.1 Saprospiraceae bacterium
AATGCCGCAGAAAGCCAGTTTGAGAAATGCCGACTGTGCGGATTCCCGCGTTTTTTGGAGCTCCCGGATGATTTCCACGGATGCCTCCAGGGCGGAAGCGGCCCGTCCTGCCGGGAAGTAGGCCATAAAGCCGTCGCCGGTCAGTTTGGCAATGGTTCCGCCAAATTTGGTCATGGCCCGGGTAGCAATGCCAAAATAAGTCTCAAGCAGCTCCTGCATTTCGGCCAGGTTGATCTTTTCGGTGATGGCGGTAAAGCTGATGATATCCGAAAAAAGAACGACCATTTCTTCCCGCCGGAACCCCCATTCCAGCGGGTCATCTCCTTGCTGAACGCCGTCAAGGACTTCCGCCGGGACGTATTTTTTTAGTATGCGGTGGGTTTTGGACAGGGAATCCAGCAGGTTTCGGATCGGCATGATCAACGGGTAGGAATGGCTGTCCAGAAAAACAGTTTTCATTTTCCAGTCGCCGTAGGTCCTCTCGCTGATGTTTTTTTCAATGTTTAAAATGAAAATATCCTCGTGCCTGGGGTCCGACTGGATTTTGTCCAAACACCGGAACACCTGCAACTCTTCCCCCTCCAGGATCTGGTAGAACACTCCCTTGAAGCAAAGCAGAATGCCGGTCAGGTTGTTCCTGGCATTGTTGGTTTCTGAAACCCGGGCAATTTCCTGAATATCCTTCACAGAGGTATTCTTGCCAAAAGAACTGATGTAGGTTATACGGATCATTCCGGCAAGATAAACAGCAATTTTGATATGGTTAAAATTGCTGCAGGTTATCTCTGAAAATTGACTGAAATTAGTGATGCGGGCTGATTCGGGAACCAAATTGCCTGGAGCTGGCAAGGTGCGCATGTTGCCTGTATTAGCGGGTTACTTGAAGTGCCCCGCTGATTTACTTGAAATTACGGGGCTCTTGGAGTGACCCCGCAATACCTCAGGATTTATCAAAGAACCTTTTATTTTTGCCACTCAAAAAAAAAAGCGCAGTACATGCCATTACTACCAACGATCGATATTCAGGACTTTAACTATAAACTGCCCGATGGGCGCATCGCCAAATATCCGCTGGCTGAGCGCGACGCCTCCAAACTGCTTCACTGGAGAGAAGGAGAGATTTCGCACCGGCATTTTCGCCAGTTGCCGGAGCTGCTGCAAGGCAACGAAGTACTGTTTTTCAACAATACGAAAGTCATACCTGCCCGGCTGTTTTTTCAGAAGGAGGCCGGGGGCCTGATCGAGACTTTCCTATTGTCACCGGTGGTTCCTGCCCTCGTCGAACAAGCTATGCAGGCCACGGGCACCACGACCTGGTCTTGCGCCGTAGGTAACCTCAAGCGCTGGAAGGACGGGCAAATCCTGCGCCGTCACCTGGTCATCGATGGCCGGGAGGTGCTGCTGCAGGCCCATCTGGCCGACCGGCAGCGGCAGGTAGTCCGGTACGAGTGGAGCGAACCACAATTGCCCTTTGTAAAAATTATCGAAGCGGGTGGCGTGGTGCCCATTCCGCCTTACCTCAACCGCCAGGCCGAGGCCTCCGACCGCACCACTTACCAGACCGTTTACAGCAAGCGGGAAGGGGCCGTGGCTGCTCCGACTGCGGGCCTGCATTTTACCCCGGCTGTCCTCGAAGCACTGGCCAAAAAGGGCATCCGGCAGGAAGAACTGACTTTGCATGTCTCCGCCGGTACTTTCAAACCCGTCACGGCCGAGAATGCCGTCGAGCACGATATGCACGTGGAGCAGGTGGCAGTTTCGCTAAAAAATGTGGAAGCATTGACAAAGGGACAACCCGTTATTGCGGTCGGAACAACATCAATGCGCACCCTGGAAAGTTTGTACTGGTTCGGTGTACGCTTGCTCCACGATCCGACGGCCAGATTCCATATCGGTCAGTATGAACCCTACCAGCAACCAGGCGACCTGCCCGACCTGACAACGGCCGCTCAACTTGTCCTGGATTATATGCAGCGAAATGACCTGAGAGAACTGCACGGCAACACACAGATCTACATCGTGCCCGGTTATCGCTTTCGGGTTTGTGATGCTCTGGTCACGAATTTTCACCAGCCTTGCAGCACCCTGCTGCTGCTGGTCTCGGCCTTCGTGGGTGGTGATGCGTGGCGGGATATTTACGACGCGGCGCTGGGCACGGACTACCGTTTTTTGAGCTATGGAGATTCGTCGCTGTTGTGGCGGAAGGGTTAAGGGCGGGATGTTTCAGTGGAGAACTTGTAGGGTGCGCCGATTTTTTGGTTTTACCGCACAAAAAAGAACGTTATCGGGAAAAAATTATCCCGATAACGTATCCAGTAAAGCACCTTTTATCAATTTATCAATACCAATTAAATCCGATTCCTACCGAGAATGCGGCGCCGTCCCGATGCCTGTCGCCTTCCATGAATGTTCTTCCCAATTGGACCTTGGTCTGGAGGTCGATGGTAAAATTTCTCCGCTGGACCATTTCGTAGCCGGTACTGGCTACTACGGCACAGCCAAAATTCCAGTCCTCCTCATCTAAGTCGTCTATTTCGTACAATGCCGGTCCGTCGATCGCCAGCCCGAAACCTCCATTGATCCACCAGCGGTCTTTTATCCAGTATTGCAGGGAAGGGGTGATGGCATCGAAACTGCGGTCACTTCCTTCGTACTCATAGATCAATCCGTGAAAAGTAGCCATTAATGCCAGCCGGTCATTGAGCATCCAGCCAAATTTAAGATTGGGGAGGCTGATTGCGCCCTGGGCTTCGTCAAAAGGATTTTCCTGGTCGCTGTCGGCAATGCTGATCGCACCGCCACCGATACTGAAGCCAAAAACGAAGCCCTCTCTTTCTACGGAATTCGTGGTGTATTGCCCAAATGCGGCAAGTGTGCAAAAAGTGAAAATGATTACCAATAGATTTTTCATGATTAAATTTTTATAAAGTGAAAAATAGTTTTGTCGTTATTGACAATACAAAGGTGAGGCGTAAATGCCAGCCAATCGTCCTCAATTATAATTGTGTACTTTTTATGAAATTCCGGACTTTCTGAAAATCGAAAATTTAGCTCGACTTTAGTCATTTTATTTTGGCTCAAGTCGAGTTAAAAAAGAGAAAAATATGGTTGAGCACCCAACTTTATCCAACACCTCAAAACGCTCAACCATATATGGAATATGCAAAAAACCTGTTGCGGTTTATTGGCTATTATTCCGCTGTTTGTACCCCTTTTATTATTAAGTATAAACACATTGAAAACTCCCCGATCGTGGTGGGCAATGTAATCATGGAAGAAATTGCGGCACTGTAATTCGGAAGCAGAAAAAACAGGAAAAAATCAAGTAAAAAACTAAAACAGGCAATCATCAGCATGACGCCGATTATTTTTGGGAGGAAGCCTGATTTATAAACCAGGTAGCCCAACGGAAAGAGCCATATTCCAAAAAATATTTGCGCTATCCGGTACCCGTATTTATGTAAATCGAGGAAAAATGCTACCAATGCATTTATCTGTTCTGCATTAAATGCACTGATTAAGTACCCTTTTTCCAAAATTAAAATGGCGGCAAACTGATGCAGCATATTTAAACACATAATGGCAACACTGACCATCACGCATAATACCATCAGTGATGCATGGTTTTTATCTACTTTTTTAAATAACTGATACAGAACCAGGGATAAAAAGAAAAAAGATAGCTGCATCAACAAGTCGCTCATAAAACCCCACCGGAATAAATGCTGGTGAGCGATTATTTGGCTGACTGTTTCGGCAGCATGGTCAGGGACGATGATTCCGGAACGGACGTATATTTCTGCAAATACCCCAAAAATAATGACCATTAAATAAAGTAATCCTGCTATTCTGGCGGTTTTTTTATTATTTTTCATGGATGTCTATTTTTGTTGTAAGTTTCAGGTAGTCAATAATTTACAGGTGCAGGTGTCACCTGCTATTTTATTGATGAGCACCCCGAAGCGGATTTGGGACAAGCAGTCGGGGTAGGCCGGCAAGTGACAATAAAGCTTGTCTCAAAATCGCTTCGGAATGCTGAATCAATCTGTTCTTTCAATTTTATTTCCCGAAAAGGCTTTAATTTTTTGGTGAAAAAAAATGACTAAAAATAAAGCCGGTACATGAAATTAGGCAGTAAGCCAAATTGGGTAGTGTGGCCCACCAGGTCAGGAGCTTTGCTGTCGTAATATTCCGTCAGTTTTCCTTTGTTGTTGGTAATGTTTTCCAGGTTGAGAAAAAATTCATGTGTCTTTCCGGCACGTTCAATTCTGTAATTCATGGAAATACTTAATTGATAAATATCTTCCAGTTTATTTTTAAAAGCCTGGTCGTAATCCCAGTACGTATTGGTGGCGGGATCGACAGCAATATTTCCCTGTGCATCCCGCAGCAGCGGAATAATGCGTTGTCCGCCACCCATGAAAAATTTTGCATTTACGCCGATGGTTTTATTTTTATATTTCCCAAGTCCGGTAAACTCCTTTCCTCCGATGACATTGACCAGATAGTTCCCGTTGAACCGGGTGTTGCGGGTTACTCCCTCCAGCGTTTGGTAGGTCGATTCATAAATAGAGGTATTAAAAATAAAATAGTAATTATTGTTGAAATACCGCTGGAGAGACAACTCAACTCCGTAATTTTTTCCAGTCCCTTCGTTGACCAGATCAAAGTATTTTACTTCATCGCCTTCGTTTATGGTAGAGAAATAACTGGTATCATTATTTTCAACCGGCAGGTTGTACAGGTGCTGATAATACACTTCAATTTTACCAACAAGCTTCGGCGTGAAATAGTGTTCGTAACCCATCGAGAAATGATGGGATTTTAACAGGTCGAGGTCCTGATTTGGCTGTGAAAAAGTGCCGTCGGGGTTTTCAATTTTGGCAAAATAATGATGGACACTTTCCATTCTGCTGTGCAAGCCATATCCTGCGGTGAGGGCTCCTTTTTCATTCATTTGCCAGCGTGCTGACAACCTCGGTTCAATGGTTGATTTTTGGTTGTAAAGCACATTGTTGTTGTGCAACCCACCGACCAGCGTGACCGACTCGTTTAAATGGTGCTTCCAACTAATGAAGCTTCTCAGGTTTCCTATCTGTTCATTAAAGTCGAGCAAAGTGGTCATGGATTCATCAGTACCCAGCCGCATTTTTTGATCAAAACCCTGGTCAAATAAGGTGTAAATCATACCTGCCTGGAAGCTGTTTTTGGGATCAACTTTTTGGTAAAAAGTCGAACTGGCCCGATAGGTAGTTTTATTCAGGTCGCTCGCAAAACTCTGCGTGCCCGTACCAAGAGAGTCCGTTTTTTGAAAAACGGCCTGCTCCAGGTTTTCCAGAGAAACAGAAA
>JBFIJS010000336.1:0-5341 GCA_041600595.1 Saprospiraceae bacterium
AATACTCCGACACATCACCCGACACTTTGTCTATCAGTTGAAATTGGGTTCGAAAACGAGTGGCGCCATTCATTTCTACCTCAAAATTTCTCAAAGCCCTCGCCATCACCACCGCATCACTGGCCTTCGCCATTTCCCCCAGATTGGGAAAAGGGATGATCGTGGTGGCCAACAGCAGCGGACTCAGGAGCACCATCATTAAGATCAGGACGGATCTTGATTTGGAAAATAAACATTGCAAACGGGAAACAGAACGAGTAACAAATCGCATCGGATTGGTAATTTTATGGATACAAAAGAGCTTTAAAACTGACGACAGCGACTAATAATGTTCAGCCCGAAAAATTGTTCATATCAATTAGCTGCGGGCATTCTTTGCGTCGCCGATCATCTGATACCGGTATCAATGGGGAAAAAAGGGACAGGGTTTGAAGTGAAGTTGGAAATAGCTTTTGCGGTAGCTTTTCGTTGTTAAGTGGGGAAGGGGCAAAATGTTCATAGGTAAGCAGTAACAAAAATACATATTCAGGCAAAAACCGTGAAACTTAATTTTAGCGCTACCTTTACGTCATGTGGCAATCCTACATCAACGGTTTTCAGGCCTACCTCCAGCTGGAGCGGTCTATGTCCGGCAACACCATTGAAGCCTACCTGCGGGACATTGGCAAACTGGTGCAATACCTGGAAATTCACCAGCTAACCGTTTCCCCCGAAAAAATCACCCTCGATCTTCTGCGGGACATGCTCCGGTGGCTCAACGACCTGGGACTGGATGTCCGCTCGCAGGCACGGCTCATCTCCGGCATCAAAACGTTTTACAAATACCTGCTGATAGAGGACCTTATCACTTCCGATCCTACCGACCTCCTGGAAGCCCCCCGGCTCAGCCGAAAAATTCCCGAAGTATTAACCTACGACGAGATTCGGCGCATGACCGAGGCCATCGACCACAGCGAACCCCACGGCCTGCGCAACCGGGCGATCATTGAGACGCTCTACGCCTGCGGCCTCCGGGTGACCGAACTGACGACCCTGCGCATCACCAATTTATACCTTGACATCGGCTTTGTAAAAGTGTTGGGAAAAAATGACAAGGAACGGCTCGTGCCCATCGGCGAGGAGGCCGTCAAGCACATTGGCTACTATGTGGAGGGTGTACGCCGGCATTTAAAAATAAAAAAGGGCCATGAAAACATCCTCTTTCTTAACCGCCGGGGCGGACAGCTCAGCCGGATCATGGTGTTTTACATCATCAAGGAGCTGGCAAAACTGGCCGGCATTGAAAAAAACGTCAGTCCGCATACTTTCCGGCACTCTTTTGCCACCCACCTCATCGAAGGCGGCGCCGACCTGAAAGCGGTGCAGGATATGTTGGGGCATGAGTCCATCACCACCACCGAAATTTATACCCACCTCGATACGGATTATCTCAAGGAAACTGTTTTGAATTTTCACCCGCGCAACGTGGCGATGCGGGGCCGTTGACGATATCCGGCTGCCGGTCGTTTTGTTAAATTTCGGCAAATGCAGCACCTTTGCAGCCTTTTTCAACATTTGAGCAATAAAGGCATTACCGTCCAATGAGAATAGACTTTGATTTTTGGGGTTCTGACAAAACAGAAAAACCGTGCGTAAAAAAATCGCCGGGACTTCGTTTGCTCAAAAACCGGGCATGGCCTTGTTTTCTCCCGGTCTTCTTTGTGGTCGTTTTCCTCCTGACCAACTGCGCCAATCCCATCGCTCCGACCGGCGGCCCCAAAGACGAAACACCTCCCCAACTCGATACTCTCCAGTCCACCCGCAACCGCCAGATCCGTTTTGAAAAAAAAGACATCGTGCTGGCCTTCGATGAGTGGGTGGAGCTGAAAGACGCCTTCAACCAGGTCGTCGTTTCCCCACCGTTGGAATTCAGGCCCACCATTGCGCGGAAAAAGAAAACCATCCAATTCAAATTCGACGAACGCGAAGTGCTGCGCGACAGTGCGACCTATGTCATCAATTTTGGCGAAGCCATCAGAGACCTGACAGAGGGAAACGTAGCCCCGGTCGTTTTTGTCTTTTCCACCGGAGATTATATTGATTCCCTGAGCGTGGAAGGTCGCATCATCGATGCTTATACCGGCGAACCGGTCAAGGATGTATTGTTCATGCTGTACGAAAATGTGGCCGACTCGGTCCTCCGCACAGAGCGGCCTTTTTATTTCTCCAAAACCGATGAGAGTGGACAGTTCAAGGTGAGCAATATCAAAGCCGGACGCTTCAAAGGAGCCGCCCTGGCCGATAAAAACCTCAACTACCGGTTCGACAACGAAGCCGAAAAAGTGGCTTTTTTAGACTCGACCATTTTGATTGATGCCGTTAAAATCCTGCCGCCCGACACCCTCTCCCGCCCCCCCGACAGCTTGTCGAATGATTCGCTGGCGGTAGCTCCCCCGGTCGCCGACAGCCTCCTGAGCGATTCTGCCAAATTGGCATCAACGCCGCCGGTTATCACTCAAAGCCAGCCACCGCTGCTGCTCCGGCTCTTTGAGGAAGAAAAAAAACTCTACCTCCGCTCCGGAGAAACCAAGATTTACGGCAGGGTCAAACTCGCCTTCAACCGGGAGCCTTACAATGCGGTGGTCTCGTACGACAGCATCGGACAATTTACCTATCTGGAGAAACAAAAGGACACGCTCCTGCTCTGGTACGCCCTGGAGACAGACGCCCCGTTCAACGTTTATGTCAAACGGGACACCTCCATCGACACGGTGGAAGTAAAAAGTGGTTTACAGGAAAAGTTTTACGAAAACGCCAAACTGGAGCCCGCTGCCAAAGCCCCGAACCGGCTGCCGGTCCTGCCGCCGGGCAACCCTTTTGACCTGACCTTCAACCATCCCGTTTTTTCACTGAACGAAGACCTGATCCGGCTGCTGGAAGATTCCGTAAAAACCGCAGTGCCGGGGCGTTTTTTCATTGACTCCCTGGAAAAGAAAAAAGTCAGGATTGAAGCGGCGTGGAAACAGGACAGCTTGTATGAAGTCGTTTTTGAGCCGGGCAGCATCACCGATATTTTTGGTTTGCAAAATGCCGATACCATCCGCCGAAAATGGCTCACGGGGGTAGAAAAGGATTTTGGCTCGTTAACCCTCCGCATCGTAAACCTGCGTCCTGATACCGCTTACGTGGTGCGTTTACTGGCAAAAAATGACCAGGTTGTCAACACGTACACCATCCGGGATACCAGCACGTTTGCGACCAGCATTCCATTTATAGCACCCGACGTTTATCAGGTCGAAATCATCGAAGATCTCGATCGGAACGGCCGCTGGACAACGGGGAATTACGACTTGAAACGACAGCCCGAACGGGTGCAAAAAGCAAAACTGGAAGAAGTACGCGCCAATTGGGAGGTAGATGCCGAAGTGGAGCTCGACTTCAGCAACTCCGCAGCCCGTCAACCGGCCAGTCCGACCGCCCCTGGAAGCAGGCAAGCACCGGGAGGCGGCCTTCGTCGTTCCGGAGGAAAACAATGACCGCCAGCCGACCGCTGTCATTCCTGCTGCCGGCTGCCTGATACGGTATCCGGCTGCCTGACACGACAACCACCACCACCGGAGAGCGTCGCCGGGAAAGTGGCAAAAACCTGTTAAACCTTGTTTTGTTTCCGTTAAACCGGCGTTAAAGTGGAGGATCGCCAAACCCACACCCCGCTGTTAAACCGTTCACTACCAGTTATTTATGAAAAATATTAAAGAAATCTAAAAGAAATGCCGTTGTAACATTGACCATTAAACGAGGTCTTAACTTATGAATGACAGGGGAATGGTTAATTTTGGCGGCAAAATGCTACCCAACATTGGGCAGATTGCGGCCGGCTACCGACCGCTACCGCAACACCCAATCATTCTCAACATAAATAAAAATTTTACCATCATGTTAAAAAACACCATCATCGCACTCTTACTCACGATCGGCCTCGCAACGACCACCAGCGCCCAGCGTATCGCTTACGTTGATGTGGAAGCCATTCTTGAAAGCATCGCCGAATACCAGGAAGCACAAACTGAACTGGAAGCCCTGGCCGCCCGCTGGCGAACCGAAATCGCCAGTGAATACGACGAAATCAAAGGGGAATACAATCGCTACCAGGCCGAACAGGTGCTACTCAGCGACGAAGCCCGCCGGGCCAAAGAAGAGGAAATCATGGAAATGGAGAAGAAAGTCCGCGAACTGCAAAAAGAACGTTTTGGCCCTAATGGTCTGCTCTTTGAAAAACGCAAAGAACTTGTTCAGCCCATCCAGGACCGGGTGTATGGTGCCATTGAAGACTATGCCGGCGACCGCGGCTACGATTTCATTTTCGATAAAAGTGGCTCGGCCGGAATGATCTTCGCCAGCCCCGAATACGACAAGACCAACGATGTCATTGACAGGATCAGAAGGAATTAAAAGCGGGCGGTGGCGGGTTGGTCGGGCTTTCAACGACGATAGTCCGCGAAAAAACCAACCAACCCGCTACAACCATCGGTTAAGAACCAACCATTTCACTACCTTTGCAGTCTTTTTTGATTAAAGCCTTGTGAAACAAGAAAGTGGCAAGGCAATTCTATAAATAAAATTTAGTGGCAGGTCAAAAATGAAGTGAAAAATTGTTTTGAGAAAGAACCGGAGCGCATGGCTCATTTTTCAGAAAGATTTTTTATTTCGGTTTTTTTGTCACGACTAAACTATGATGAAAGTATTGTTAAAATCAGGAATCCTATTAGCAGCATTTATCCTCATTACGGATGCCGTACAGGCACAGAAATTCGGCTACGTCAACTCCGGCCTTTTGGTGAGTGAAATGCCGGAAATGAAAGCCCTCCAATCTGAATTGCAAGCCCTGCAAACGCAACTGAAAAAGAAAGGGGAGGCCGAAGTCGCCAAGTTCAAGAAAAAAGAACAAGAAGCTGTACAGAAAAAACAACGGGGTGAAATGACCCCTAAAGAAGAAGAGACCGTCATGGCTGAGCTGCAGAAATTGTAGGACGATATTTATGCCATGGGAGCCGACATGGAAAAACAACTGGGTGAAAAACAGGCAGAAGGCATGAAGCCCATCCTCGAAAAAGTCAACACCGCCATCGAAGCGGTTGCCAAGGAAGGTGGTTTTCAGTACATATTCGATACTCAGGCTGGGGTTATCCTTTACGCCGACGAGTCCGCTGACGTTACTTCGCTGGTAAAAGCCAAGATTGATATGTAATCGCTCCTGGTTGAGGTTAAAAAAAAACGGGGCAGTTGAACACTGCCCCGTTTTTTTTTGATCAAATTTTCATTCCAAAACGATCAACTTCCCACTACCCATCCTTCCTCCCCC
>JBFIJS010000337.1:0-5336 GCA_041600595.1 Saprospiraceae bacterium
CCGCCCCTTAAAACCCCTTGAGGCAGGCTTTCCGGGTGTTGCAAAAAGAGCAACGATTCCTGCTCCGCATTTTATAAATATACTTCCGTTACACGGTATTAAATACAAGGCATATCGAATACATCAGTTGTTCACAATGATACCCTGCCTACTACCTGGCCCCCTGTAAAAATCGTTCAAAAAAAAATGACGGAAGAAGTCGCACTCCTCCCGTCATTCTCCTCAAAAAAGGACACCAGTTATTTTATCGAATTAGCAGGTTTTACATCACCCGCCATTGACCACTGCCAGTTTTTTATCCCCGCTCACGGCCAACCGGGTGATACTGGCAATACCCAGATTTTTCAGGTCGGCTATCTCCACCCAGTCTTTATCTTGCAGCGGGTGGTATTTATAGAGGCGGCTTCCCCGGCCACTGAAAATAGTTCCGTCGGAGAGGATTGCAAAATCTTCGACACCGGGCAAAGTGCGGATAATTTCCTGTGTTTCCAGCGTCGCCTTGTTCATGGCTTTGAGTATCCAATTGCCTTCCGTGATTTTA
Source organism: Saprospiraceae bacterium (assembly GCA_041600595.1). Lineage (GTDB taxonomy): Bacteria > Bacteroidota > Bacteroidia > Chitinophagales > Saprospiraceae > UBA6168. The sequence goes on from JBFIJS010000337.1 coordinate 542, forward strand.
TGCACAAAAACCAATCGGCCATTGGGTGAGGTGCCGAAACAACGCCCTACATCCGGGGCCAGGTGCCGGGACGATTCGTCCCTGGTATCGGCGATGGAAAGGTAATTGGTGGTCGAGACGTTGAACAGGGCCACCATAAACCGGTCGAGCCAGTGATAGTAACCAACACCGCGGAGGTAGCGCAAAGAAGCCTTGCCTTTATCGCCCCGGTCGAGCGGATACTGCCAGAGGCGCTGCGAGCGATCCTCGTCGAGTTCAACCCGGACACAAGAAAAGTAGAGATTGCCGGGGGTCGGCTTGGGGGAATATTCCGACTCCGGCGTTTTGGTCATCCGGAGCTTGGTTTTTTTCTCCAGATCCAACAAATAGATATCGGTCTGCTTTTCGGAGGGCGTTTGCACGGTCAGCAGCAACTCCGTATTGCTGAGAAAAGCGGGCTGGTTGTTGTAGCCGCGCGGGTTGAAAGCCGTCAGGTGTTTGGGATTTTTAAACAAATAAACTGAATCAGCTTTGTCGATATCGAGTAAATAAACATGACTGACAGGCAGGTCTTGCGCCAGGGAAATTTGTCCGGCACAAAGGGCTGACAAAAAAAACATCCATATTTTCTTCATATCTCAATAGGTCTGGAAACAAGCAAAAAAGAAAGACTTTTCCACGAACCATTCCGCCACTTTTTACTTCTTACTTTTGCCTTTTTACTTACTCCGGTTGTTTGTAGTTGAATGTACAAAGTAATAGATTTTATCCCGAAGTTTTATAATATCGGGAGTGCTTTGGCTCGGAAGCAAGAAATTTGCCTCCTGCGTTCAGGCAGCGATCGAAGTTATTTCTCTGATATGGCCGCCGATGTGCCCGCATCGGCCCCATCAATCCACAAACTCAATCAACACATGAAAAAATTATTACCCCTGGTTACAATCTTTACCTGTTGTAGTTTCCTTTTTGCCCAACCTAATTTAAGTCTCCAGTCATTTGCCAGTGGTTTCAGCCGGCTGACCGACCTGACTCACTGCGGCGACGATCGCCTGTTTGTCCTGGAAAGGGACGGCCGAATCCGCATCATCGGGGCCGACGGCACGGTGCAGGCTACCCCGTTTCTGGACATCAACCCCCGGGTGAATTCCAGTCAGAGCGAACAGGGCCTTTTAGGTCTGGCTTTCCATCCCGACTATTTGAACAACGGTTATTTTTATGTCTATTACACCGCCAACAACGAGAATACCCAGGTTTCCCGGTTCTCCGTTTCGGCGGATCCCAACCTGGCGGACGCCAACAGCGAACTGAAAATACTGGATGCCAACCAGCCTTTCTGGAATCATAATGGTGGTTGTATGAAATTTGGCCCCGATGGCTACCTCTACATTTCCCTCGGCGATGGTGGGTCGGGCGGCGATCCCCAAAACAATGGCCAGAAGCGGCAAACTTTTTTGGGGAAATTGCTCCGCATCGATGTGGACAACGGCACCCCGTACGCCATCCCTGCCGACAACCCTTTTGCTGACGATGACGAAACACTCGATGAAATCTGGGCGCTGGGGCTCCGCAATGCATGGCGCTTCAGTTTCGACCGCGTTACGGGCGACCTGTGGATGGGGGATGTTGGACAAAGCAACTGGGAAGAAATCAATTTTCAGCCCGCCAACAGCACCGGCGGCGAAAATTATGGCTGGCGCTGTTACGAAGGCGACCACCCATTCAACACTTCCAATTGCGCCGCCATGAGCGAAATGACTTTCCCCGTTTTTGAATATTCCAATTCTTTTTCGCAGGGCTGCTCCGTGACGGGCGGCTTTGTGTACCGCGGATGCCAGTTCCCGGCCCTGTACGGCCGCTATCTTTTTACTGATTTTTGTTCCGGTAAATTTTGGAGTATCACCCCGGATGGAAACGACTGGCAGACGGTGGAACTGGCCGACCTGAACAACAATATTTTCAGCTCTTTCGGGGAAAATAACGACGGAGAATTATTTGTCACCGGTCATGGCAACGGAACTGTTTACCGGATCACCTCTTCTTCCGGTTTCCTGGCTGCGACCAACGAAACCTGCACCTCCAACAATGACGGAGCGATTGCAATCACCATCCCCACCGATCAACTGACCGACCCCGTCTGGAACGATGGCAGCACCGAACTGAACCGTACCGGCCTCGCCCCGGGGCTTTACAACCTGGAGGTCAAAACCACCAATAACTGTGTTTTTTCCGGGCAAATAGAAGTGGCTGCCGGCCTCCCCTACCCCGACCAACCACTGATCACAATCGATAATGACAATGTGCTTTCCACGGCCGTCGTAGCCGATTCGTACCAATGGTACCTGAATGGAAATGAAATTGCCGGCGCTACTTCTTCCTCCTACACGGCGGTGGAAAGCGGCGACTACCAGGTCGTGGCTATTAATGGAAATAACTGTTCAACGGCATCAGATGAAGTAAGCATTACGGTCACAGCCACCTGGGAGCAATTGGGTCTGGAGCAGGTCTCTCTCTCGCCCAACCCATTTAACAACAGCATCCTCCTGCGGATCGCAGCCAGCCAGCCAACGACGGTTTCGATCCGGTTTTCCGACGCCAACGGGAAGGTAATCCAACAGGAAAAACAGGTCGTTCCCGGTACTTTCGAAAAGAACTATGACCTCCACCAACTTCCTGCCGGTGTTTATTTTCTGCAGTTAAAAACCGAAAACGGGGAATGGAGTGAGCAGATCGTGAAGCAGTAGATTTTTCAAGGTCTTGACCTGCCCGGAAAAAAAGGCCAATCCCTCCCTGCCAATTTCAGGGAGAGGAAAACCGGGTGTGAGCAACGGATAGAATGAAAAGGGGCGGTGTTGGTCGAAACCGACACCGCCCTTTGTATTCGAACGGGCCCGCAAAGCATGGAAACCCCTACTCGTTGAAGCAGGAAAAAGAGAGAACTTACTCCCCTACTTCAACCTCGCCAGAATATAATTCCACAACTTTTCGAATGGTATGATTTCCAGGTCTTCGATGTTACCCCGGTAAAAGAGTGGTGATTCGACGAGGCGCTCGTGGTATTTTTCTGTATTGGATAAATTTTTCAGCTCGTAATTCGCCTTGGCCAATTGCTGCAGCAAGCGAATAAACTGGATCATACGGAACTGGCCGTCTTTGCGCAACTGCTTGGTCGCATAACCGCGCAGGCGTTCGACCCGATCGGTTGCCTGCTGGTACTGCCCTTTTTCCAGTAAGAATAAAAACTGAGCAACGACCAGATGCACCGAAAACGTCCGCAGCTTTTTCGGGTAAATGAGCGGGTTGTTGAGGAAACTGGACAGGCGGAAGGTGCGCCTGGCCTGGGCCCGCAACACTGCAATCTTATCGGGCTGGCTTTCGAGGAAATAATTGAGGTAGGTCTCATAAATTTTCCACTTCTCCAGCTGTTGGTGTCCCAGCTTTTTAAACTTAGCATGGCTGTTGGCCCGGTTAAAAATAGCCAGTGCGTTGATGTAATTGTCGGTATGAAAGGCCAGCAGCAGGTAGTATTCCAGAAACTTGAACCATAATTTGCTGCCCTCCGGAAAGGTCCTCAGACTGTGTTCCACATTGGTCCGGCCATTTTTGAAATCCTGCAGATGCAGGTAGGCTGTCATTTTTTTCAGGTGAAAAGTAGCGAGTTTGTCTTCCTGATAAAACCCGGGGTTGTCTTCAATATATTTTTCCGCCCGGAAGCATACCTCCAGCATGGCTTTGTAATCCTGCTGCATTTCGTAGCGATACACCCAGACGAGGTACATATTGTAGTTGATGACGGGCGATTGGTGTTCCTCCGAAAGACTAACCAGTGCGTCACAATATTCTATCAATTCACCCTTCAGGCCCTCGATCTCCGCGAATGGTTTGCGGAATTTGATCAGCACCCGCTGGAACAATTCCTCCGAGCGCAACTCTGCCTCCAGCACGGGACCGTACTGTTTGATGTATTCATCGTAGGTATGATAGAGTTTGTCGTCACTGGCCTCGGCGGCATATTGCCGCAAAATCCGGCTGCAGTTGACGACCAGATCTGTAAAGTGGAATTTCAGCGCCGTCGTCAGGATCGACCTGGCCAGGTCCTGCGCACTGTTGTGAGCATTGTTGAAAGACAGGATTTTAACCAGTGTCCACTCTTTGTTACAGGAAAAATAAGCCCGGTCGTAATTAGATGTGCTCGGCAGGTTGACGTCGATGAAGAACAAGGTGTTGAAAAGGCGTTTGCGGAAGCGGGACTTCAGCTGCCGGTATTTGTCCTGGGTAGGACTACACCCGTATAATAAGGTGGCAGCATCGCGGTCGTTCCTGAATTTCCCCCCGGTCAGGGCTTCGTAAAATTCAGCAAACTTACTGTTGGTGCTGTCCAGAGATGCGCTGTCAAAAATTTCAATCTTTTTTACCTTCTTTTTGGTAACGATTTTTGAAATCTCAATTAAGTTTTTCATGGCTAGGCCGTTGTTTGTTCGCAGTGTTAAATGCAAAAGGGGGGAGGGTTCTGTCTGACTGGTTCAGCGAAGAGCGCTACATCGTCAGCAAACATTAAACATTTACACTACCAGTGTTGGTAATGAAATAATATAGCCTGAGAGAAAAGTCGGTGTGTCTATAAAAGTGATCTCGGATTTATTGCGTTTTGAACATCTCGTACTTTGCAAAGACTATTCCTTTTTTGCAAAAATTGCCTGTCACAGATGGAAGGGTTTCCAAATCGGCCGGTTTGGAGAAAAAAGAAGAGCCGGAAAGATACAGGCATCAACAGCGGGGAGACTGGCCGGAGAATTGGTAATCTGCCCTGCGGCGGGCA
>JBFIJS010000338.1:0-5332 GCA_041600595.1 Saprospiraceae bacterium
AGTAAATTATGAAAAAAACAACGTTTATAGCTTTTGCCGTTTTGGCTTTCTCCGTCTTTTTAAAAGGACAAAACTTTATACCTGCCGGTAGTGTACCGATTCCGACTGAGTACGAAGTGAAAAATCTGAAAATATTGAATTCAGAAGAACTTGACTTCAGTGCTGTGCCTTACCGGAACGGGGTCATGTTCACCTCAACGCGGAGCCGGGACATGCTTTTTGGCTGCAGCAACGACTTCAATAATGGGCATTATTCTGATCTCTATTTTGCCCGCAAAGATGCCGAAGGCAATTTTTATCCGCCGGAGCTTGTCGAAGGGGATGTCAATGGAAAATACCACGACGGGACGGCTTCCTTCACATCCGATCAAACCCGGATGTTCTTTTCCAGAAATAACAGAAAAGGTGTGAATGCCTACGGAAATATTGACCTGAAAATTTACGAATCGAGGGTACAACAAGGAGTCTGGACGAATGTCGTGGAGTTGCCATTCAACAGCGATGAATACGACTCCTGCCACCCGTCGGTCACACCAAATGGGGTCTGGCTCTATTTTGCTTCCAATCGGCCCGGTGGTTACGGTGGAATGGATATTTACGTAGTCGAAAAAAGGCGGAACGGTCAATGGGGCAATCCCATCAACCTGGGATCGAAAGTCAATACCAGTGGCAATGAGCTCTTTCCTTTCATTTCACCGGAGGGCATCCTGTACTGGTCATCAGACGGGCTTGGCGGTTTGGGCGGTTTGGATATTTACTCCCTGCCCATTTCCAACGGAGAAGAAGCCATTCGCTACCACCTGTCCGAACCGATCAATTCATCGAGTGACGATTTTGCATTTTCCACCAACTTTCAGGGAACAGAAGGCTATTTCTCCTCTAACCGGGAAAATGGAAAAGGCAAAGACGACCTCTACTCCTGGAAGTTTTTGGGGCAAAAACCCAAGCTGGCAAAAATCTGTGTGGTCGATGCCCGGACTGGCGAACGGATTCAGGATGCTTACATGCAGATTGAGGTGGCCAACACTTCCACCTCGGGCAACGATAAAATCATTCAGAAAAACGGCACCAGTTTTCTGCAAATGGAAGCAACCCGGGCAGATGGAAAAGAGTACCTGGTTTTAGTGCCTTACGATGAAAAAGACCGGGAATCACAACCGTTGAACAGTTCCGGTCTTTCGAAAAGTTGCGGCGTTCGTTATCCCGTAATGCCGGGCCGGATCTATGAGGTAACCATCGACAAACCCGGCTACCTGCCTTACCGGACGCGGGTCACCGCTGCGGAAATTTTAGCCAACGATGAATGGTTGGTTCCGATCAAAATAAAACCACCCATCGCCATGAGAGGAGAGGTCCGGGACAAGCAAAACAACCGCCCAATACCGCTGGCAGAAATCAGGGTTGTGGACGCCTGCACTGGTAAAAAAACAGAGATCATCGCAGACCGCAACGGCGATTTTACTTTTCCCATGGATTGTAAATGTGATTATGAAATCACCGCCTCCAAAGGGGATTACCAATACAATTACGAAGTGATTTATTCTTCCGACATCTCCTGCGATAAGGAAAACACAGCGGTCTTATTGTATTTGGAAAAAGAGAAAATTATTAAGAATACCAACCCGGAATTTGAAGTAGGCAAAGTCATCCGGCTGGATAAACTCTACTATGATTACGACAAGTTTTTCATCCGGTCCGATGCTGCGGTTGAACTGGACAGGGTGGTCAGTTATATGAAAAAATATCCTTCCCTTGAAATTGAACTGGGCTCTCACACGGATGCCCGCGGCTCTGATGAATACAACCGGCAACTGTCGCAGAACAGGGCCAATGCGGCTGTGGAGTACATCATTTCCCGGGGTATTGCACGCAACCGGATTACGGCCGTGGGGTACGGTGAAACCCAATTGGTGAACCGGTGCAGCAACGGAGTGGAGTGCCCCGATTATGAGCACCAGCAAAACCGGAGAACAGAAATAAAAGTGACCCGGTTCAAGGAAGACGGGGTGAGAGTCGAAGACTAAATACTGTGTAATCTAAATTAGTTTAAGAAATGCGGCGCAGGGTATTTCCCCCTTAACAATGCCTTTGGGCCGAGCAGTCTGATGCCTCAAAGTGAGATGAATCATCCGGCCCACGTGAATGAAAGAAAAATCAAAGAAAATTTAAATTACAGAGTACTAAAAGGCTAAAAACAAACAGCCTGCTGATCAATTTTTTAGCTAAAAAATGATCGCCCGAAAAAAAGAAGGAAATGCCCCGGAAGGGTAGGGGATCATCAATTTCTCCGGAGCGGCGGCCGTGTAAGAACTGCCGCCGCTCCGGGTCGATCCGACAGTTATTCTGATCTGTTCCAGGCTACCGGCCTTCCAGAATACCGCTGAGAACTTCCAGGCTGCCATCGACCTCTGCGGGAACTTCCATGCCCAGGATTTCGCAGATAAGCGGATAAATATGAATATTTTTCACCGATGGTATTTTCAATCCCTTTTTAAATGCCGGCCCGTTTGCGTAAAAAATTCCGTGCAGTTCTTTCTTGTCAATGCTAAAGCCATGCTCGCCGGACACTTCAATATTTCTTGCTTTTTTCAGGCCAATGCTCCTCTGCGGGCTAAAATACCAGCCATCTTCTGGTATAATTTGCAGATCGCCCCAGTTGGCGCTGCTGACGGGTATTTCAAATTCAGGGGTTTCCGCTGTTTTATACACCTTAAAATGATTTTCCTTTTCTTTCAATTCGCCGAAAACCCGATCTAAGTCTTTTTCATTTTTCAGGTAAATATGAACGATCGCTCCGTTGCTCACCGTGAGATAAGCATCATCGTTTTCGATCGATTCCACTGCAATATATTTTTCGGTTGGAACCTCCAGCATGCCGTGATCCGATACGATGATGATATTGACGGGCAATCCCGTTTTTTGTACCCCGTCGAACAATGAGCCCAGGCTTTCATCAAGCGCTAAAATGGCTTCCGTCAGTTTTTCATCGTTATTAGGGCCGACCCGGTGCCCGCGGTCATCCATGTCTGAAAAATACATGGTAATCAAATGTGGTCTTTCATTTTCCGGCATATTCAGCCATTTGAGGGCCTGATGTACCCGGTCTTCGTTTTTTACCGACCCGTCATATTTTTGGTAATAAGTAGGCCGGATTCCCTGCACGTCCGCTTCCGATCCAACAAAGAAAAAGCTGGCGGTAACCATCCCTGCCCGGGCAGCTTGTACCCAAATAGGAGAGCCTCCATACCAGCTACCATCCTCGACTACATTCCGGTCACTGATTTTATAAACCTTGTTCTTTTCGAGGTTATAAAAAGAATTATCCAGCAGGCCATGGTGATCAGGGTACATACCCGTGGCGATGGAATAATGGTTGGGGAAAGTTTTGGAAGGGAAACAAGGGATCAGGGATTCGGCCTGCACCCCGTTTTCTATCAGTTTCGACAGATTGGGCGGATTAAAACGACGGGTATAATCCCAGCGATAACCATCCAGCGACATCAAAATAACGTACGGTGCGGAGCGTGCTTTTTTGGCATTAACGGTCGGGCTTATCCCGGCTATTGGTGTTTTGTTGAAACAACCCAATGAGCAGATAACCACTAGAGAAAGCAAGTAAAAGTGTTTTTTCCAGTTCATAATTTTCGTGGTAAATATTTCCGGTGTTTTTGCCACACCTTTGTGCACCTCTACAGAAAGATGCATGTGGCAGGGGTGTGCGAAAGTGCAGGCAAATAACTTGTTCCTCACTTTTCCGGCAGAGCCTGTTACATAAATGCTCCCAACGGGAGTGCGAAATTAAGCCCTAAACCGGTTTGGTGGGAACCAAAAATAAATCAGCGAAAATTACTTTTCTTTGCCCTGTACTTTCTCAATGGTCGCACCGATTGGATTAATAATTCACTGCACCGGCAAAACATTCAGCAATTTCAACCATGAAAATACTGCATACTTCAGATTGGCATCTCGGACAAAAATTTATTTCCTGGGAACGGGAAGAGGAACACGCCCTGGCCCTCGATTGGTTGGTGCAAACCATTGAACAGCAGGAAGTTGAATTATTGGTAGTGGCTGGTGATATCTTTGATATCGGCAACCCGCCGAGTTCTTCCCGGAAACTTTATTACAGCTTTTTAAGGAGGCTGTGGAAAACGAACTGCCGGCACATCGTCGTCACCGGCGGCAATCACGATTCCCCGCAAATGCTGGACGCTCCCAAAGACATTTTACAAATTTTGAACGTTCACGTAGTCGGCAGAGCCTCTGAGGACCCGGCGGAGGAGATCATTGTTTTGAAAAATGAAAAAGGACAGGCCGAAGCCGTTGTGGCTGCAGTTCCTTTTTTACGGGATCAGGATTTGAAACGGGCAGTATCGGGGGAATCCGGCTCCGACCGGGTTGAAAAAATAAGGGAGGGGATTCTGGCCCACTACCAGGTTATTGGAGAATTGGTGGAAGAATACGAAGGTCTGGAAATCCCCTTGATCGTAACGGGTCATTTGAATGTAACCGGCCACGAGGCCAGTCACCAGCAGGATAATATTTATCTGGGAAATGTCGAGAATATCCGGGCCGACCAGTTTCCGCCAATATTCGATTATGTCGCACTTGGGCATATTCACCGGCCACAAGCCATTGGTCTGGAAAAAGTCAGGTACAGTGGTTCTTTGATTCCATTGAGTTTCAGCGAAACCAAAGATGATAAATCAGTTACCATCGTATCTTTCAACAAAGGAACGCTCGAGCACATAGAGGAAATTAAACTGCCAGTGTTCCGGCGACTAAAGACCATTGAAGGCACGCTGAAATACGTTCAGGAAAGACTGGAAAAACTTCACCACGATTACCGGGACGGTTTGCCATCGTGGGTAGAAGTCATCATCGATTCCGACAAACTGATCCCGAATCTAAGTAGTGAGTTGCAGGAATTTTCCAAAGATCTCCATTTGGAAATATTGAAAACACGACACAAAACGCCACATTTTTCCCTTTCCGAACAAACCTCACACGAAGAACTGGATGACCTGGCTCCGATCGATGTTTTTAGAAAAAAATGTGAAACGACCGGGCAGCCACCGGAGCAGGTAGAAGATCTGATCAGCACTTTTCGGGAATTGGAAGAGTGGATACGGGAACGGGAGAACTGATGTTTTTTTAGTTGGCCGGGGAGATCACTGACCCTGAAGAAAGAATAGGTTTCACGTAAAAAAAGCGAAATTTGGCCTGGTACTTATATAGCGCCATAGCATGCGGGCCGATTCATTTACCGAGCTTTTTGCATCCTCCTGGGCGGCCCTCAAAGGGTTTTTGGGGACGGCGTCGGTTCACTACT
>JBFIJS010000339.1:0-5308 GCA_041600595.1 Saprospiraceae bacterium
AACTGCATTTCACCCTGGCCGATGCCCAGGGAAACAATGGTCGGAGAACGCCAACCTCCTTTCTTTTTAGGATATAACCTGTTGTAATAGTCAGAAGAAGGTACGTTTCCGGTTTGTTCCCCGGGAAAATCAACACCCAGCTGTTTGCCCAGTCCAAATGCATTCAAATACTGGACAAGTGTATCCAGGCCCCGTTCCGATTCGTAGTAGCCATATTGATCAACAATATCCCGGAAGGTTTTGAAAAAATAAGAATTGCATGACCATTGCATGGCGATGCTGACGTTGGAAGGATAAGGGTGTCCCCGGCACTTACGAATATCGCTGGCTGCATTAACGTAATAACCGGGACAACTTACGCCTGTCTGTGGGGTAATAACTCCGGTTTGCATGCCGACCAGCCCGATCAATGCTTTAAATATGGAGCCTGGGGGGTATTTGGCCATGAGTGCCCGGTTGAACATGGGCTTATTGGGATTCTGGTTTATTTCTGCATATGCTTTGCCTCGTTCTTTGCCAATGACCATGGCGCCGGGGTCGTAAGTAGGAGAACTGGCGAACGCAAGAATTTCTCCACTGGCGGGCTCAATGGCCACCACGCCCCCGATTTTGTTATTCATCAACAGCTCTGCATACTCCTGAAATTCTATATCAATGGAAGCGATCAAATCCAGACCGGATTCGGGGAGCGTGTCTTTTGCTCCGTTGTTAAATTTACCAACATCCCGGCCCAGGTTATCTTTCAGAACATATTCGCATCCTTTTTTACCCCGCAGTTCTTCTTCGTAAGCCCGTTCCAATCCGGCGACTCCAATATAATCCCCAAGTGAATATCCGTTTTTACCGATCTGATCTTCTTCCACTTCACTGATATAGCCAAGCACATGGGCAGCACTTTTCACCGGGTAACTCCGGATGTTTCTCGCCTGCACAAAAAAACCGGGAAACTGGTACAGGCTTTCCTGCAACCTGGCATAAGTCGCCGGAGAGATTTTATCCATGAAGACGAAGGGCAGATGTTTGCGGTAGCGAATACTTTTAAAATCTTTTTCGACCCCCTGCACAAAGGCATTTTTGGTGATACCAAGTATGTTGCAGAACTTGACGGTGTCCATGTTTGGGTCCAGTTGGTTATAAACTACTTTGAGGTCGTAAACCGGCGTGTTGTTGATCAACAATTTATTGTTGCGGTCAAAGATGAGCCCTCTGGAAGGATAAATCGTTTGTTTGTTCATCGCTACGGCATCCGCCTGGATTTTGTATTTATTATCCAATACCTGTAGCTGGAAGGCGCGGATCACCAGAATCAAAAACGCAATACTGAATACGATGATGATATTGTCTTGGCGGTCTTTAAACACGATTGTTCTTTTGTTTTTGCATGCTATTCTTTTGGGTTGAATATGAGTTGAAAAATCAACAAAAACAGCATGGATACTATAAAGCTGACCAGTGATTTTAGCAAAATATCAACGATATAGACGAAAGTAAAAGCTTCTACCGAGAAATAAAAAAACAGGTGTAAAAACATCAGGGCTGCAGAGTATTTCAAAAACCATACAGGCCCCAGGTTGGCGGCAGTCGGGCTGAGGTTCACATTGTAGCCACCTCTTGGCTCCAGAAGTTTAAAAACAAATGACCGGGAAAAAGCTGTGAATACAGCCGCACTGGCATGAAGGCCCAGCGTGTCGTACAGGATATCGACGAAGATTCCGATGGCAAATCCTAAAAGCAACACCAGCGGGACGGGCGCACGCATCGGCAGCAGGATGATAAATATGGGGAAAATGATGACGTAGAGATAACGGAAACTTTCCATGCCTGTACCAACAGATTGGAACACCAACCCCTGCAAAAGGGCCAGGCCGAAAAAACGATATATGTTGGCCAGAATAGTACTGTTCATCTTTAATGCATGTGTGCCGTGTCAGCGGTCTTCCTCCATGACGGCTTGTAGCAGTTCTTCTTGTTCTTTTCTGAAAAGGTTTTTGACTATGTAAACGTACTGTATATTGGTCATGTCCAATTTTGACCGCACGGTGATATCAAGGGCGTGTTTTCCGGGCACAACTGACGAACTTTCAATAGTTCCAATGATGATCCCTTCGGGAAAGATCGTTGAAAAACCGCTGGTCACGACGGTGTCACCGACCTCCAGTTTTGCATGTTTTGGGATATCTGACAAGGAAAGTATCTGTGCATTATTTTCCATTTTGTCCCAGGTGATTGACCCGGGGTAGTTGGTACCCTTTATTTTGGCACTGATCCGCGTTTGCCGGTGCAAAAGGGACATGGCGACAGAAAATCTTTTCGAAACTTTACGGACGATGCCTACGACCCCATTATTCGTTATGATGCCTGAATGGGGGGCGATGCCGTCGTCGGAGCCTTTATCGAGGACAATATAATTGTGGTGGTTGTTGACGGTATTTTTCAGAACTTTTGCTACCTGAAAAACATATTGCGGGACGTCGCTTTCATCGTAAGCCGTATCTATATATTCCAGGGTATCTACGCCCGGGTTGTACATTTTTTCCAGAAGCCTGGCATTTTCGCGGGCCAGCCGGTAGTTTTCGTCGTCCAGGGAAAAGTAGTACCGGAAGTTGGCCGATGCCTTGTGTAAAAGCCCGGTTCCTACATTGACGCTGTTAACATAAATGTCTTTTTGGGTTTGGTTATATTTTACCACCAGCGTAAAGCAAACGATTTCCAGCAAAAGAAAAACAAAAAAACCACTGAGTCGGAGAAATAACTGGATCAGGTTAAACATGAAAAAAAAGGGTTACCTGGTTGAATGGCCAAATAGTTGAATGAGTACTTTGTAATTTAAAACTCCTTTACGACATGGCTAAAGGGAAAAACCGTTTCCCCGGCAACTGTCCGAAAACCGGTTCCGGACTCGCATCGGAGTACCCCTTTTAGTCCCTTTGGGTCGTGCAGTCTGACACCTTAAAAAGGTAGAAACCTTCCGGCCCAAATGCATGAAAGGAAATACAAGGAAGTTTAAAATTAGGCAGTATCAAACGAAAGCTGCAAAAATAAACTTTTCAATTATATAACCGTGGAACTTTGTGCCGGAATAGAACCGGCATTTAACCATCAAACACTTTTACGGTCGATGAGGAAGGAGAACCGATGGGTGTTTTTCAAGGCAATACCCGTACCCCGGACGACTGCCCGAAGCGGATCTTCTGCAATGTGGACTGGCAGCTTTGTCTTTTGGCTCAGTCGTTTGTCAAGTCCCCGCAACAATGCACCGCCGCCTGTCAGGTACAATCCGGTTTTGTAAATATCGGCGGCCAGCTCGGGAGGAGTAGATTCCAGCGCCTTCATGACTGCTTCTTCGACTTTGCTGATAGACTTGTCAATAGCCTGTGCGACTTCGTTGTAGGAAATGGTAATTTGCTTGGGGATGCCCGTCATAAGATCGCGCCCGTTGACGGCATAATCAGGTGGCGGGTTTTCCAGTTCGTGCAGAGCAGAACCCACATTGATTTTTATTTGCTCGGCCGTGCGTTCGCCGATCAACATGTTGTGGGCTCGTTTCATATAATCGACGATGTCGGCGGTAAATTCATCTCCGGCAGTCCTGATGGATTGGTCATTAACGATCCCGGACAAAGCAATAACGGCGATTTCAGTCGTACCCCCACCGATGTCAATAATGACGTTACCGACCGGTTCCTCCACTTCCAGGCCAATACCCAATGCGGCAGCCATCGGTTCGTAGATCAAATAGGTTTCTTTAGAATCGACATGATCGGCGGAGTCAAAAACAGCCCTTTTTTCCACTTCGGTAATACCAGAAGGGATACAGATGACCATTTTTAGGTGGGAGAAAAAGCGTCGCCGGTTACCGACCATATTGATGAGGCCGGCAATCATATCTTCAGCGGCCTGGAAGTCGGCGATTACACCATCCCGTAATGGGCGGACAGTTTTTATATTTTCGTGGGTCTTACCGTGCATTTGCATGGCCTTATGCCCAACCGCGATCGTTTCATTAGTACGACGATCCTTAGCAACGATGGAGGGTTCATCTACAACGACTTTTCCATCACACATGATGAGTGTGTTGGCAGTGCCAAGGTCAATGGCCAATTCTTGTGTGAAAAAGCTGAAAAATTTCATTAATACTTTTTACCTCGTTTTTGTTTTTTCGAACTTCCTTCCTGTAAGTTTTCTCAAAGACGATGAAACAGGTTGAAACCCGGGTAGGTTCGGTTTGTCTCCTCGTTAATCGCCACGGTTATGCAGGGTGGTAAATTAAATTCCGGACGACGGCTGTTTCTGTGCATGATGTCAGGGATGGGGTTATCATTGGCTGTTGTCTGGTCTTTATTTTCGATATAGTCAATACTGGACAATATGGCCAATCCCTCCTCTTTTTTATAAGCCGCACAAATAAAAGAAGAAATAGGGAATTAGCGGTTATTAATTTGACAGTAACTAATTACTGAAAAATTAAGTCTGCGCAGATTCAGATAAGCTTTCGGTGGCTCCATCAGACAACCACTTCCCACATATTGTCTTTGTTTAAATATTTATTGGCCAATTCCAATATGGTTTCGGGCGTGATGTCCCTGATTTCCCTGGCCATTTTTTCAAATTCCGAAACGGGCATACCCTCCAGGACAAATGTTTTGACTACTTCAATAATATTGAAAGGGCCGTCCAGGTTGGTCAGGAAAGAACCGAGCAGATAGTTTTTGACCATAGCCAGTTCGTCTTCGTCCACGGGTTCGTTCCGCAGTTTATCCATTTCGGCATAAATTTCCTTGACGGTCGCTTCTGCGAAATCATTGCCCACCTCCGATGATATGTTAAAATACCCATCAAAAAGCATGGATTCATTGCTGCTGTAAATGCTGTACGTATATCCTTTTTCCTCCCGGATATTCGCCATCAGGCGAGAGCCGAAATAACCGCCAAGAATGGTGTTCAGGACATACATGCCATTGTAGTCGGGATGATGTCGGGTAAAAGAACGACATCCGATTCTTATTGCCTTCTGTAGTTTATCACCGTTTTCGATCTTCACTTTTTCCGGTTTAGCATCCGGGGTTGGAATGGTTGCCAGTCGTTTTTCCCCGGGCGGGATCATCCGTCCCAGCGATTCGTCTATTTGTGCCCTGATGCCGGGGGTGATTTTACCGCTCAAAAATATATTGCAGTTTCCCGCCGTGAAATTCTCTTTAAAGTGGGCCACGACATCATCCCGCTGGATGGCGGCATAGGTTTCGGAGAAGCTGTTGTAGCCGTAAGGGTGCTCCAGCCCAAAGATCATTTCGGTAAATTTACGGTAGGC
>JBFIJS010000340.1:0-5303 GCA_041600595.1 Saprospiraceae bacterium
CCCCGACTCCGTTGGAAACCCTTTCACCGGTTTCCCATCATGCCAGACACCGATCGTTTTGCCATTTTTGGTGATGGTTTTTGACTTTTCATCAACCTGTGCACCCTCCATATCTTTGTCTTTCAGCGGGTGCAGGTTTTTGTTGTAGCCCGACCGTTCCACATGGTAGGCCCCATATTTCCGCATATAGTCCAAAGGGCTAAATCCATGTTTTGCTGCCTCTTCCGGCAAACCCTCAGTGTGTTCAAAAATATACTGGTAGTATTCATCAATGGTAATCTTCTCGCCGGGACGGTAAGGCGACATAAAATGCTTACGGATACCAAGGCTTCCGTCCGGATCGATACGCCAGGATAATTCAATCCAAAATTCATCTTCCTCCCAAACCTCACCCGGGTTTACCTCATAGGTAAAATTGAAGGGGCGCCCATCGCGTCGGGCTTTTTCCCGCAGGACCGGTTGCCGGAAGGCAATCCAGGTACCCGAATCGGTGGCATAGCTGTTAATGTCGTGCCGTTCGCTGGCAAGTCCCATCGGCAGCACATAATCGGCAAAGAAAGCCGACTCGTTCCAGGTTGGAGTCATGGCAGCGTGCAGGCCAAAGCATTTTTCATCTTTGTATGCTTCCATCCACATAAACCCATCCGGATAAGTCCAAACCGGGTTAAAAACCCGGGAGAAATAAACATCCATAAACCCGCGTCCTTCCTTGAGGAAATGTGGCAGCAGGAAAGACATTTCAAAATAAGCCAGCGGATACTCTTTGGGAAAATGCAGCTCATTCCAAAACTTCTGCGCAGGAGGATTGTCGAAAAAAGAAGGTTTAAACTTGTTCCAGGAATTGGGGGACGTGCCACCTTCCGCTCCCACTGCACCCATAATGACATTGATGAAATGCAGCGCCCTGGCTACACACCAGCCACCCAGATTACCGGATCCGGCACTGCGCCAATTGTGAGAAGCGACCCGGGAACCAGCCTTACCAATTATCTCCGCTACCCTTTCGATTTGCTCTGCCTCCACACCCGTCTCTTTAGCGGCCATCTCTGGGGTATATTCTGCATAAACTTCTATTAAAGTTTCGATGAAACTGTCGAAGGTCTGCGGCTTACCGGCGTGTTCTTTTTCCATGTAAACGGCCCAGTTCGTCCAGTTTTCCATATAATCCCGGTTGTACCATTTGTTTTGCAACAACAAACGGGCAATTGCCAACAACAGCGCAGCTTCCGTGCCCGGGTAAGTGGGCATCCATTCGTCAGCCATACTGGCGGTGTTGGAAAGCCGGGGATCCAGAACGATCAACTTGGCCCCTTTCATTTTACCTTCCATGATACGTTGAGCATGTGGATTGAAATAATGGCCGCTTTCCAAATGAGCGGAGACCAGCAATATCGCTTTGGCATTGGCGTGATCGGGAGAAGGCCGGTCGTATCCATACCAAATGGCATAACCAAACCGGGCTCCGGACGAGCAGATATTGGTATGCGAGTTATGTCCATCAATTCCCCATGCTTTTAATACCCGGTCCATGTAGCCTTCATGACCGGGACGACCGACATGGTACGCCACCTCGTTGTGCCGCCCTTCCTGCAAGGCTTTCCGGATGCGGGCAGCGATGTCGTCCAGCACTTCATCCCAGGTTACTTTTTCCCATTTCCCTTCGCCACGTTTCCCGACTCTTTTTAATGGGTGCAAAATCCGGTCGGGGTCGTTGAGCTGGTTGATAGTCGCTGGCCCTTTTGCGCAATTGCGGCCCCGGCTCCCGGGATGCCAGGGGTTGCCCTCAAATTTTCGGACTTCGTTGGTCTCTTTATCCACATAGGCCAGCAAACCGCAGGCACTCTCGCAATTGAAACAGGTCGTCGGGACGATGGAATAATTCTTTTTTTCTTTCTGGGGCCAGGCTTTTGCCTCGTATTCAGTCCAGTCGTCCCACTGCTCCGGTGGCGGGTATTTCGTCAGGTCGCCCGGATCGGTAAGGCTTGTCACCTTGGGGGCATAAGCCTCTTCCTGGTGCAGGTTTGGGATCAGCCCGATACGTTCGGCCAGTTTTTCGATAAAAGTTGGTTTGTGTTGATAACCCATGTTGCTATATTGATAATAATTGTTAAAACAAATACCTGTTGATGGCCCGGCATTAAAATAAATCAGACCGGATTTAAGCGTTTAAAGCTGCAAAAAATAAATTCCTGTATTTTTTGCGACGGGGTTAAATGCTCAACGGTCAGACATTTAATTTTTTTAAAAAATGCTTGTAAAACAGCGTGCATGGTTTTTTCGGAATATTGTCTGATTGGCAAACCACTGCATTTTTCCGGACCGTTTTCGGAAAACGTGCCAATAATTAAATAACCACCCGGATTAATATTTTTTTCAACGTTATCGATATAATGTGAAATACTGTCTTCATCGGTTAAAAAATGAAAAGCAGCCCGATCGTGCCAAAAGTCATATTGTTCCGTGGCCACAAATTCAGCGGCATCTGCGGTGATCCAGGTAACTTTTTCGGCTCTATTCCCCAACCTTTTTTTTGCCCGTTGCAGGGCTTTTTCGGAAATGTCCAAAACCGTTACATCCGTGTATCCTTTTTCCAATAAATAATCCACCAATAAACTATCGCCACCTCCGACATCAATAATTTTGGCATTTTTGGGCATATTAAATTGTTCTAAAAATGCCAGGGAAATATCAGGCCGTGCCTGGTACCAGGATACTTCGTTCAATTCTTTGGTAGCGTATATTTTTTCCCAGTGTGATTTCCTGTTCATCATTATTATTTAAAAAAATAGAAATGTCGTTTATGAGAAACGGCACTTCTATTTTATAGCAATTATTTCAATTTTCTGGAATAAATTAATTACTCCAAAAAATGAACCTTCCATCATTAAAAAACGGGCTGTCTACTTTTAAATAATTACACCATTCAACCCTGTTTTTTTTTATCCATCATGCTTTACCCTGCAATATTCTGTTCCAGTAGAGCCAGGGTAAAATATATTTTTTCAATACCCACATGGACCAGCGTTCTTTGCTTTGATCGAAAGGAAATGTTTCCGTTCTGTTGTTGTCGTAATCAAATTCAGCCAGCATTAATTTCCCGTAACCCGTAACTACCGGGCAGGAACCGTAACCGGAATATTTTTTATCCAGCGCACCTCCCTCCATAACATGCAATAAATTATCGACCAGAACAGGTGCCTGCTTTCTGACTGCGGCTCCGGTTTTTGCATTGGGCGTATTGGTTACATCGCCCGCCGAAAAAACATTAGGAAAACGTTGGTGCTGCAATGTTTCTTTATCGACATCCACAAATCCGAATTCATTTCCGGGCATCGCCAGTGGGGATTTTTTAATAAAATCCGGGGCACTTTGCGGAGGTGTCACGTGGATGAATTCAAATTTTTCTTTTATAATTTCGCCATTTTCATCTTTAAAATAGGCGGTTTTATTGGGCCCGTCAATTTCAACCAGATTAATTTTAAAATGGGCCTGAATGCCATATCTGTCCATGACATTATGCAGGGTGTCTTCATATTCCTTGATGGCAAACATTCGAGTACCACCGGTGTAAAAACGTATGTCCGACTTTTCTTTTAATCCATTTTTTAAAATATGGTCACCGGCGAGGTACATTATTTTTTGCGGGGCGCCACCACATTTTATCGGCGTATTGGGAGCGGTAAAAATGACTTTTCCTCCTTTAAAATTTCGTAAACATTCCCAGGTGTAAGGGGCATAGTCAAATAAATAATTACTGGTTACACCATTTTTTCCGAGGGTTTCTTTCAGGCCTTTTATTTTATCCCAATCTAATTGAATACCCGGCACGACAACCATGTAGTCATAACTAAATGTTTCACCGCCGGCGCAGGTCAACTGATTATTGGAGGGGTCGAAAGTGCTGACCGCATCCTTAATCCAGGTTGTGCCTTTGGGAATAAAATCTTTCTCCTCGCGAACGGTATCATTGATATCGAAGGTGCCTCCACCTACCAGCGTCCAGGCCGGCTGGTAGTAATGCTTCCCGGAAGGTTCGATGATCGCAATATCCAGTTTTTTATTTTTCAGCAAAAGTTGGGAGGCGATTGATAAACCGGCATTTCCTCCTCCTACAATAATGATCTGGTGATGTCTCATGATTTGATTTTTTTGAAAAGTTGATGATTTAATTCGAGGGTAAAATTAAACCACCGGGCACCGCAGGTCTGTGATAAATGTCATACAAAGCGATGATAAACCATTGATTTCAAAGAGCTTATGTGACAAGTGTCACTAAGACAGCTGTATTCGCTGGGGTGCTTCCACCCATATTTTCTCCGTTATAAAAATACCCGCCAGGATTAAAATAGAGGCAAGAGGCAAGGCCCCTGCAAAACCGGCCAGCAATAAAATGACCGGCACCAGATTTCCGACAATGATAACTCCCCACCAAAAACTATTTTTATAGCGGCCCCTGGTAATCATACTGACCACTGTTTTTGCATCGGCTGTAGGATGCGGTGTTGCTATTTCAAACAGAATGGTTAACAGGTTCAGTCCCAGCGAAAGGAACAGGGTGTTTTTCACAAAAGAGACGACAGAATCATCAAATGCTATTGCCAGTCCGGCCAACGCCAGCACCGCAGCCCCTGCCATGAAACTGTGCACCAACATGTGAAGGGCAAGGGAAGGGCTTTGCCAAAAATCCCGTCCTTTTGCCTGAGCAAATAAAAACGCAGTATAAACCGCTGTGATAATGGCCGCTAATCCGCCCAACCACTTCAGCACCGGTAAAAAATTGGGAAACCAACCAAAAAACCAGGCAGCCAGCATCAGGGTCAGGATGCCACCGTACACGGTAATGGCGTATCCGCCTTTTACCAGCCAGGATTTCCACTGGGGCCGGAATAATACGTACAAAAACCGTTTGGGCTGGTCCAGGTCCTTGACTAAAAGCGCCCCGGTTAGCGCCAGGAACAATAGGCTGACCAGTGTAGCAGCAGGCATCCAGCTATCTGCAAACGTGGAATTGTTGTTGGCATCCAATATTAGTTCTCCGAGAAAAGCAACCAGGAAAGTGCCCGCAGCGATCGCCTTGGTCCAAACGTAACCACTCACTTCCCAGCCCCATAATATCCCTTTTGCCGGTGCATCATAAACCCGGCGGTTTTTACCCATCAGGACATCCACAGATTTGAAGCCGCCGTTCATGTTTTTCAATTCTTTGTTGGTCGTTGCGGTGCCACTGGTTGTGAGGGCAGCGGCTACGATATCGGGGGCATCAAAAGCCAGTTTTTCGGTATTTTTAGCGAAATGACCAACCC
>JBFIJS010000341.1:0-5295 GCA_041600595.1 Saprospiraceae bacterium
GCCACGCCCGACAGTCCGCTCAGGGACAGGAACCGGCTGCTGCGTTCCATCAGCGAGCGAATCTGTGTCAGGGTTTCGAGATGGTCTTTTTGTCTTTTCTCCATGTAAACGATTTTTACAGAAAGTACTTTGAACTGCAAAGTAAAGTCAAATATTTTGAACCGGCAAATATTTTTTTTACCGGCATTGGCTCAACCCCCGACGAGACGGCCGCCAATTTTGACGATTTTAGTTTTTTTGTAAAATAAATACGGAGTCCCGGGCCGGTGGGATCAGGGTCTGAAAAGAGAAGCCTTTTATTTTTTCAAACCCGTCTAACTTTCCAAAAGTCACGAGATAGTTTTCCTCATCAACCCACCACCAGCTTTCAAAAGCTCCGTGATTGGTCTCCTTCACGGGCCGGTGCCAGCCATTGAACTCAAAACCACCATCAATCTGATTGGGAGAGATCCCCAGGTCGTTTGTCAGGTGATCGAGTGCCTTCCAGCGGGCCCGGTTCCAGGACAGGTGATCGTGGGTAGCTCCCGCCGAGAATCCAGCCATCATGAGCCACGAACTGAAAACAAGCACGCTGGTCAAGCCGGCAGTACTCCCGGTAAAACCCGGGTCGGGCGACAGCAACAGGGTGGTAAAAAGAAACAGGGGAATGAAATAACGATCGAAAAAATGTACATCGAGCAGCAGGAAGCCACCGTAAATGAGGATGCACAAAAACAAAAAAAGAATGACAGCCTGTCTCGGAGATTCAGAATGCCGGATGGTAGACAGCTTATTTACCAAATTGATAATCAACAGGTTACCACTCAACAGACCAAAGACCGCAATAATTTTCAGGACGCTCGCCGAAAGCATAGGTTTGACATTGATAAAGTAAAACCCGTCCTTCAGCGTTTTGGGACCCAACCCCAGGTTGTACAAAATATTGCCCGATGGAAATTGCGACATTCCCTGCCAGATCAACCAGGATCCAGCGACACACCAGGCGATCGTGTGTAAGAGCAATCGACGGTTTTTGGGTCTTTGCAGGATCAACAGATTGAACGGCAGCAGGAACAACCCCAGGTAGAGCAACAATCCTCCGACCCGGTTCAAGCATACCTCCAGAAAATTATCATCGGTCAGGCGCTTAAAAAGCTTGGGAAAGGTGCCAAATGTATCGGGAAGCCCCTGCGTGGCCACAAACCATTGCATAAACAGGAAGTAAGAAAGGAGCCCGATCACCAGCGGTCCCAACCCAATCACCAACTGCCGCCCATTCCATTTTTTCACCAAAAGCCAGGTGAAAGTGAAAGCCATAGGCAGGAGCAGGCCAAGTTGACGGACCAAAAGCGCCAACACCGCAAACACTGTAGCCAGCAGCCACCATTTCAACTGTTCGTCCCGAAAATATTTACAGAAAAAAAGCACTGACAGGCTGACCAGACTGATAAAAGGTACATCGGTCATAAAGGAGTAAGACAACGAAAAAAACAGTGGATTGAACGCAAGGGTTAAGGCTCCGATAAAAGCAAGACCACTCCCGGATGATACCAGCCGGATAGTCCGGTAAAAAGCGAAAAGACCAATCAGACCAAGCAGCAAGGTTGAGCAACGTAGAACGGTAAAGGAAAATCCAAATAATTTGCAAAAGCCTGCCCCCCAAAGCACCTGCGTCAGTAATGTCATCGAGAGCCAGTCATCAAATTGCAGCACGCCGCGTTCGGTCAGATTGAAAACAGTGCGCCCAAATGAAAAATCATCATTCAGCGGAAAGTCTCCTCTTGGGTTGACAAGTAGAGCAGTTCCGACCCACACCATGGCCAAAAGCAGGGCAAACACCTTGTTTTTATCTACGAAATGGAGGTTTTTCACTATTTCCTTAAATTTTTCTTAAATTTTTTTCGGGTTATTACAGAAAGGACAGTAATTTGGCAGCCGGAATAAAAATGTGCGAATTAACGAATTCACATTAAAGAATTTTCCAAAATAACCTAAGAAACTCATTATTTTTGGAAATGCTCCCGGCAAACGAAAAACTTTCCTGGATTAAATGGTTTAAAATTAAATGGTAGTACATTTTTCTATTCTGTGAAGGAGCAATTCCTTCATAATAACAGTCGGGTGATTTCTTACAAGAGCGGGGCGCTATGCCTGCGCTCTTTTTTTTTGCCGTTTAACAACGTCTGTCAACCCGCCGATGCTCCCCTACCCTGGCGATTTATGCCCGGCAGGCAAAAGTGCAGCCTTCGCCGGTTGGTGACAGGAGAGGTGTACCCTGATTGTGTAAATCGTGTTTTTGTCTGGCTTCAGGCAGAAAAAAGAAGCATTTGCGAAGCGGTAATCAACTAAATTTGCAAAAGCCGTTCACACAGATGAAGAAGCCCGGCGTGAAAAATGGGAAAGCAGAACATCATCAGCAAACCTGACATCCATTTTTCTGTTCCTGAGATCATACTTCCTTTCCATTGAAAACATCAACCTTCAGACCGTTGCAATGAGTTGTAACTGTCTGTTTATCAAATTTTTCAGCATGAATAAAAAACTACCCTTAACCTTTTTTTCCACCCTTCTGCTCGCTTTGGCAATCAGCGCTCAAAGCTTCCTGACCGTAGAATTTTTGGAAAACCGGACATCGGCCGAACTACAGGCCACCGCCCTGAATCTGACCACCTTTCCTTATGGGGTCAACGCCTACAAAGTAACCTATGAAACCACCGACCTGGACGGCAACCCGGCTATTGTTTCCGGCCTGCTCGCTTTGCCCGACGACATGACCAAAATATTCCCGCTGGCCTGTTATCAGCATGGCACTGCCGGCGAAAAAGAGGGGGTTCCCTCCCGCCTGAACCTGGATGCCAGTATTGCCCTCTCCCTGGCTGGCAAGGGCTATGTGACCGTTGCGCCGGACCTTTTGGGATTGGGCGACCACGACGCCATTCATCCTTACGTGCACGCCGCTTCTGAGGCCTGGGTGGCCGTGGATATGCTGCGGGCTGCCCGGAATTATGCGCTGGAGAGTGGACTTTTCATCAACAATCAGGTTTTTCTGACCGGTTATTCGCAGGGTGGCCATTCCGCTATGGCATTGCACCGGGAACTGGAACTCGAACTCTCCGATGAATTCGTCGTCACCGCCGCAGCCCCGATGTCTGGGCCCTACAGCATCGCCGAGGTGATGCGCGACCTGATTTTATCGGGCGAGGTGTACGGCCGGCCGGGATATTTGATTTATACCTTTATCTCTTACCAGGAAGTTTATGGTAATATTTACACCAGTATCGACCAGGCATTCAAGGCTCCCTACCGGCAGCTGGTAGCTGATTTTTCCAGCAATACAATTTCTCTGACGGAACTGGACGAGGCACTGATCAATTTACTGGAGGCTAATGAAGGTGCGGTGATTCCGATCAAGATATTAGAGGACGATTATGTGGCAGCAGTGTCCAGTAATCCCGATCACCCCATGAACGTTGCCATGCAAGAAAACAATGTTTACGACTGGGCTCCCGTTGCCCCGACCCGCTTGTTTTACTGCCAGGCCGACGAAGAGGTTCCTTATGAAAACAGCATTCTCGCAGAAAGCACCATGCAGAGCAACGGTGCCACAAACGTCCTGGCCATTGATGTCAACCCTAACCTGAACCATTTTTTCTGTGCCTTATTCGCAGCGATTCAAACAACCGAATTCTTCGCCGGCTACCAGACCATTGAGGATGCGCCAGTGGCCACAACGACCGTTATTTCCAATGGATTGCAACTTTACCCAAATCCCGCAAGGGGGGAGGTTTTACTAAAAAACCTGCCGGAAAACGGAGCGTTGCAATTGTACGACATGAGCGGGCAATTGAAACTGCAGCGTCCGGTCTCGGCTGGTGATAATTTAATTTTCCTGAACGACTTGCCGGGTGGAATGTATCTGGTAAAGACTATTTCACCGGCCAGCATCCGTTCACAAAAGTTAGTCATTCGATGAAGGTTAATAAAAATGGTCTGTTGCCTTCTATTCCGACATTGACAACGAATTGACTATTTTGTTACCAAAAGCAGAGGTTTGCCGGCTCTGCATTTTGTAATTGTTTTTAAATTGCTGCGATCAAAAAGCCTTTGTTGCAAGAAAAAAGCACGACAGTTGATCTGCCGTGCTTTTTTTTTATGCTTTACTGCATCTAATGAAAGCTGGATACGTTAGAATAAAATCACATACGAAGACACTATCCCTCCCAAGCCGATATTAATATTTTTTTTAATAATACCTGCCGTTTGGCTAAGTATTTGTTTTACCCGAAAAGTCAATTTGGTCTCATTCAAGAAACAATTCTCATGGCGACAAAAACAAACACTAAATGGCTCGCTGTCGGCTTATATTACAGCGAACCCTGGGAAGAATTGCTGATTAAAGCTGTGAAACCCTACGTTGAGGTAGTCTTGCAAACCGGTGTAGCAGAATGTTTTTTCTACACGAGAAATTGGGACAAAGGCCCAAACGTAAGATTATGGTTTAAAGGCAACGCCTACATTCTTGCCAAAATGCTTCGCCCCAACCTCGACGAACATTTCCAACATTATTTCGAATCCCGACCATCCACTACCACGCCACCAAAATACCCCGGGGACTATCCGGATGATTATAAATGGCATCCCAATAATTCCATCCAATACGCCAACTACAACCCTGCCCTCGAACTGAGCGGCGGCCTGGCCGAGTTGTCGATCATGGAAAAACAATACCAGGCTTCCTCCCTTTTAGTCTTGAAGACACTCAAAGAAAAAACTGACCGCTGGTCCTACAATGAAATGATCAGCACTGCAATTAAAATCCACCTGGGTCTGGCTTATGCCGTAGGAATGGATCTGCAGGAAGCCAATGATTTTTTCCGTTATTTATCCAACAACTGGTTTGCAACCAAATATCCTGCGCAACGCAGCGAGCAACGGCAGGTGGAGGTCTCTTTTGCTAAAATATTCTCCATGCAGAGAAAGGACGTCATTCCCTATCACAAGGCAGTTTGGGAACTGTTGCGACGTTACGAAAGCATGGAGGACCAGCAGTTTATCCATTGGATCAGGAGCAATGCGCACCTGAATATGGAACTGTCGATCGCCCTGGAACAACAAAAATTACGATTAAAAAAGCCTGCTCTTGCCACTCTGGGAGAAAACCCCGCACAGTGGAATTTCTTCGAATCGCTGGTCAAACTCACCAACAACCGCCTGGGAATTTTCAATAAAAATGAAGGGTACCTGTTTTACGTGATGGCCGAAAGTTTGAAATTATCGGTGGCCAACCCGCTTCGTTATCACCGGCAGGGGGCAGGA
>JBFIJS010000342.1:0-5270 GCA_041600595.1 Saprospiraceae bacterium
GGCGCTGTTCCCACCTTTTTTTCTTATGCTTGGTTGGTAAATGATTTTCCAGCAGAACACTGGAATAATAAAGTTTATTAGCGTATCGCAATGGTGCCAGGTCGGCACGGTCTGAATTGATATTGTCGGGCAATTTGTCCAGGCTGGGGTTTGCTGCTTCCCATTTTTTGCCGGTAGCCAGGGAATGAATGGCGTTTTGGGCAAGGTGAGCATAAAGGTCGTTTTCGTGGTCGTGTTTGTCCAGATAGTTTTGGAAACAGTTTTTTGCTTCGTCCTTTTTGTCAAGGTCTTGTTTCACC
The DNA here is from genome assembly GCA_041600595.1 of Saprospiraceae bacterium. GTDB lineage: Bacteria > Bacteroidota > Bacteroidia > Chitinophagales > Saprospiraceae > UBA6168. Next base: position 300 of record JBFIJS010000342.1, read on the forward strand.
AGCCCCAGGTGATAATCTGTAGCGGCTAAATATCCTGCTCTTGCCTGCTCCGGAATTTTTTCCAGATAAGACTCTGCTTTGTACAGTTCATTCAATTGCCGGGCCGATTCCCCCGCCACAAACAAGGAGGAAAAATGCCTTTCGTCTATCTGCATAATTTTTTCGCTGTACAACAAAGCAGTGGGAAAATCCCTGGTATAGAAGGAAGCCAGGGCTAATTTTTCGTAATGGTCAACGGATTGTCCCCAAAGTCCGTTGGCGAACAGGAGGAAGAGAAATACACTTAATTTGTTCATAGTTCTTTTTTTTATCATCAAAATCAAACAACCTGGAAAGGGATCACTTTCAGAAATAACGTCCGGGAATTTTTAAGGGGAAAGAGGTCGGAAGCGAATTGCTCAGGGTAAAGGAGGGCGTATATCTTCTGTTTTATCAAATCAAATTGTGAGCCATAGTTAAAATGTCTAATTTGAGCGTGCGTTTTGGGAGTTGGTTTAAAAATGGGGTTTAGCTATAATTTATTTAAATAAAAATTTATAAAAAGCTCAATTAGATAGAATTGTAAAAATTAAAAGAAGAGGGGAGCTATGGTGGGCAGGATGTCGCCGATCGGTTGCCGGGTCATTTTACATTTTTATAAAAAATGCGTCATTTTCGGTCGCTGGTTCGGTTCAAGAGCTATTTGTTCATCTTTGAAGGCGCCCTCCGTGACGAACCCGGGCAGGTTTGAAAAGGCCGTTTTGGAACCTTGTTTTACGGAGCGGTTCGCCCGGGAAGCCTCGACTATCGGTTCGATTCTCCAAATAATTCTATTTTAGCCATTCTTATGAAATGGCAAAAGCCGGCCGGACCAAATTGCTCTTTGCCGGGTTGTCATTGGCCTGAAAGCAGGTGGAGTGTTCCGGACTGTCCGTGCAAAAGGATCGGTTGGGAAACATTTTGCCAGCATAAATTATACTGCGCTGTTATTGGTTTTTTTGCAATTGCCAGATACAATGAAGATGGTTGCGAAAGTTGTGCACCCAACTTCCTCAATCGTCCCCGCTTCTCTCAGATAATAATTGAATCTGCACAAAACCTGTTGCTGCTGAGTATAAGACCAGGTATTTACAAAGCATCCAGTATTATGAAGAAGCAAAGGACTCGCCGGCTAGCGGCTATCATGTTCACTGATATTGTCGGTTACTCGGCCCTGATGCAACAAAACGAGAAGGCGGCAGTGGCCATGCGGGAACGTCACCGCCGGGTGTTCCGACAATGTCACGAGAAATACCACGGAGAAATCGTCCAGTATTTTGGGGACGGAACGCTTAGCGTTTTTCAAAGTGGGGTGGAAGCGGTGGAGTGTGCGATAGCGCTGCAGCGGACGTTGCAGCAAGCCGATGACTCCGGGCAACCGGTGCCTCTGCGGATCGGGCTGCACATGGGCGACATTGTCTTCGATGGTACAGATATTTTTGGGGATGGGGTGAACCTGGCCTCGCGTATCGAAAGTCTGGGAGTGGAAGGAGCCGTATTGTTGTCCCGGAAACTGAACGATGAACTCAAAAACCAGGCACATATCCTGACCCTGTCCATGGGGGCCTTTACCCTGAAGAATATCGAGGAGCCGGTGGAGGTTTTTGCCGTGGCCAGCGAAGGGATTAAAGTGCCGGACCGTTCGGAAATAAAAGGTAAACGGCAGGAGCCATCGAAAGCGATCGCTGTATTGCCTTTTGTCAACATGAGCGCCGACCCCGACAATGAATACTTCAGCGATGGAATGACGGAGGAAATCATCAACGCCCTGGCTAAGATCAAGGGCCTGAAAGTGACCTCCCGCACGTCGTCCTTTTTTTTCAAAAACAAAAAAATACCACTGGCGCAGATCGGTCGGGAGCTCAATGTCTCCAACGTTTTGCAGGGGAGCATCCGCCTGTCGGGCCGCAAGATGCGAATCACGGCCCAATTGGTTGATGTGGTCGAAGATTTCCATTTTTGGTCGGAAACCTTTGACCGTTCCATCGACGATATTTTTGCCGTTCAGGATGAGGTCAGCCTGCTCATTGCGGATAAACTGCGGGAGCATGTCGGGCATTTCGAGATAGGAGAACAACTCGTCGACGCTCCGGATGTGCCAGTGGAAGTTTATAAAAAATACTTACAAAGCAGGTACCATCTGCTGAAAATGGGCAAGTCCGATATTGAAAAAGGATTGTCGATTTTGGAAGAAATACTCCGGCAGCAGCCCGACTTTGCGCTGGCTCATTTGGCGGTTCACCTGGGGTACACCCTGCTCGGAACGATCGGCCTGTTGCCTGCTCTTGAGGCGTTTGCCAAAGGGCAACCCCATCTCGACCGGGCCATAGCATTGAAGCCGGATATGCCCGAGTCGCAGCTCCACCTTGCTTATGCGAGTTTTTTGCAGGATTGGGATTTGCCGGCGGCTTACCGGCACCTGAACAAATCGCTGGAAATCCGCCCTTCCGTTGATTATTACCAATCGATGGCTTCTGTACTGGTGGCGGAGGGAAAATTTGAGGCGGCATTAAATTATATCGAAACGGCCATCCAGCTCGACCCTTTTTCGGAGATCAATTACCACCTGAAAGGCTTTATTTATTACTGCCAGAGGATGTATGAGCAGGCAGTCGTTTGTTTTGAAAAAGCAATAGAACTGAAGCCGGATTTTATAGTATCGAACCTGTACCAGGGGCAGACTTTACTGTTGATGGGCCGCCTGGAAGAGGCGTTGACTTTTTTCCAAAAGCTGCCGGCGGATGAGTCGAACGATGTCATGAAACTGGGCGGGATGACGCTCTCTTACGCTGCTATGGGGGACACTGCCCGGGCCGAAGCCGGGGTGAAAAAATTGCAGGAAGCATTGGAAACCGACCTGATGGGCAGGGCGATGAACCTTCTGATTCTTTGTCTGGCCATGCTGAACAAGCAGGAAGAGGCGATGGTGTTGGTTGAAAAGGGGGTTGAAATGCGCTTGCCAATGATGGTGTATTTGTATTTCGAGCCCATTGTCCGGCCGCTCCGGTCGCTTCCCCGGTTTCAGGCCTCTATGCGGAAGGTTTTGGGTGCGGGAACCGATTTTGGTTTACCAAAAAGAAAATATAAAAAAGCACTGTTCAGCAAAGCTGATCTGAAAAAGCACAAGGTGCAGCTGCAACAACTGATGAAGGATGAAAAGCCCTACCTCAATCCCGACTTGTCCCTCCGCAGCCTGGCGGAGATGATGGACCTCCCGCCCAATCATTTATCCCAACTGCTCAACGAGGGGTTTGATAAAAATTTTTCGGAGTATGTCAATACGTTCCGGCTCGATACCTTCAAAGCCAAAGCGGCCAACCCCGCACTGCAACATCTGACCATTCTCGCTCTTGCCTATGAAAGCGGTTTTAACTCCAAAACGGTTTTTAATACATTTTTTAAAAAAATGATGGGAAAAACACCGAAGGCCTACTGGAAGGAAGTCGTACAATCATAAGCCCGCTGCCTGCCACCGCCTTCCGCCGGTCGTTTGTGCGGAGCTGATTCGGGCCTTCTGTTTCGCAATAAGTTCTGATTTAAAAACCCGAACGACTGCCGTTGCTCCTCCTCCTACCTTTGTTTCACGAAAAGAGCATAACTGATTTCACAGCCAAAATACCAGCGACCCCGGAGCCCGTTCGTCGGGATTTCCGCCTCTCGGCGGAAAGCGGAATTTTTGTGAACAATCCTTTGCTCCCGGAAAAAATATTTTAAAACTTAAAAATCAGTCAAGATGAAAACACCACAAATGAAAGCTATCGTAGCCACGAAATATGGAGGACCGGAAGTATTAAAACTGCAAAAAATGCCCCGGCCTGCCCCGGGTGAAAAGGAGCTGTTGGTGAGAGTTACGGCGAGTTCGGTAACCAGGGCCGACAGTATGATGCGGACCGGAACTCCGTATATCGGGCGTCTTTTCATGGGCCTGACCAAGCCCAAACACCCGGTTACCGGAACTGGTTTTGCGGGAATAGTGGAAGGTATTGGCCCCGGGGTCACCCAATTCAGTATCGGCGACCGGGTGTTCGGCGAGTCTGTTTTTGGCTCGGGTACCAACGCTGAATATACCTGCGTGCCCGAGGAGGGGGTACTGATGAAAATACCGGACAACCTGTCCGATGAGGAAGTCGCATCGGTCTGCGACGGTGCAGTGACCTCCCTGAATTTTCTCCGGGGATTGGCCAATATTCAACCCGGACAGCGGGTGTTGATCATTGGGGCTTCCGGTAGTTTGGGAACAGCTGCCGTGCAGCTCGCCAGGCATTTTGGGGCGGAAGTGACCGGCGTTTGCAGCACCGCCAACGTGGAGCTGGTCAAATCACTGGGAGCGGATGAGGTGATCGATTATACTGTTACAGATTTTACGAAAAATGGTAAGACCTACGACGTCATTTACGATAGTGTTGGTAAAAGTTCTTTTGTCAAAAGCAAGGGCTCTCTGACGGAGCATGGAATCTATCTTTCGCCCGTGTTGGGTTTTTCCCTGCTTTTTCAAATGATTAAAACTTCTTTTTCCGGCAACAGGAAGGCTAAATTCGACGCAACCGGAATGCGTCCTGTACCTTATCTGAGGGAGCTTTTGGGAGAGATTGCAGACCTGATGGCTGCCGGAAAATTGAAAACAGTCATTGATCGCCGGTATTCGTTGGCAGAGGTAGCCGATGCGCACCGCTATATTGGACTGGGGCACAAAAAGGGCAACGTGGTTGTCAAAATGGACTGAGTGCCGCTCCATTGATGTGGATGTTTTGTAAAGATGATAGATGTGATGTACGATTGTTTTTTTACCCCCCCGGTTAAAACCGGAGGCTACAAGATGATAGATGTACTGTGATTTTTAAATCTTTACTGTAACTTATTACCGTGTAATTTAAGTATGTTTAAAAAATGCGGAGCAGAAAAAGTCGCTCTTTTGGCAACACCCGGAAATCCCTTTGGGCCGAGCAGTCTCAC
>JBFIJS010000343.1:0-5263 GCA_041600595.1 Saprospiraceae bacterium
GCCGGTAGCGGACAAAAATTTCCAGAAATCCATTCGTGACATATTTCGAAGGAATACTGCCTTTAACGATTATTTTCTCTTCCTTTCGCAGGTCATCATAATATTGATTTGACAAACTGAAGTCACCCTCCATATACGGAAACCAAACATAGGAGTTGATCCTTCCCGACATGAGGAAAATAACAACCAAGACATAAGGCACCAACAGGAGCCCGATCCGCCTCCCGAATTTATTGTCAATTAAATTGTAATAAATCGGGCGATATACCTGGGAGAGGGTAATAAAACTGAAAAAACGATAAAATGGATAATAAAAAACGGACAACCACTTGATGCGTTTTAAATAGCCGATGGTGACAAAATCAATCAGATAAATCAACCCAAAAAGCAAAAGAATGAGGCCAATACCAATTCTTAAAACCTCGGCGACCTTTTGCGGAAGCAGCCATTCGAAAAGTTGTTCCGTAATTATTCCGAGGCTGGTAGTTACAAACAAAAAAAGCAGGAAAGAAAATAATATGAATACTATCAAGAAGGTGAAAGCGAAAACAATACTGCAAATATTCTCAAGATTAATAATATAGGTGTCGAAGCTTTTGATTTTACGACGGAGGAATCGGTCAAACTTGGGGGCCAACTTCAAACTATCGAAATCAATATCCCCCGATACGTAACGTAGGCCGATCGCACTGATCCAGATCCCTCGAAGTATCAGGTGGAGAATGAGGTTGATGACAATAAACAGACAAGCAATCATCAGCACAATAACACCCAGGACAATTAGTTTATCCATGCCGTCGAACCCCTCGGAAAGCATACTGAGCTCCCGGTGCCAGGTGTCCAGTTCTTCCAGTGCTGCGACCAGCAGAAAAATGGCAAAACCGGATACGATGAGCTCCAACTGCCAACTCTCCTGTTGCAGCTTATTGAGCCACTTGGTAAGTTTATGCTGGTTTGGTTTCATGTTGGAAAATTTGGTCCAAAAACCTGCCTGCCACCCGGCAGCCCGGAAGGCATCAAATCAGCCTTCTGACTTTGGCAGATGATTTCAACTGCAGGTTTTTACCGATATTCAACAGGTTCAGCCCCGGTGATTTCCCCTTTTCGATGCTGCCCAATTGCCGGTCAAAACCCAATGCTTCGGCACCATTCAGAGTTGCCCAACGCAACAGCGTTTCGAAGCCGATATAGGATTGGAAGCGGGCAATGGTTTTCATTTCTTCCAGCACCGACAGTTGCCAGTTGGAAGTCAGGCTGTCGGTCCCGATGGTCATTTTTGCTTCATTGGCTATGAACGGCCGGTAATCGGGCAACCGGTTTTCGATGTATAAATTGGCGTTGGCACAAGTCGCCCAATAGACCTGATTGCTCCAGGCGTGGGCTGCCTGAATGTCCGTTTCCTTGGTCATGGTGTTGTGAACAAACAAGGTACGCTGCCGGGGATCCATGTTTTCCATGGCGTAATAAATGGAATTTTTACCGGTCTTCCGGAAATGATTGATCGGGATTCCAAACCCCTTGTAAAAATCAACGAGCGCTCCTTTTTTCCGGATAAAAAACTCATCCTCGTGGGGCGTCTCCTGGTTGTGAATGGAAACGGTAGCGGGCTGCTCTCCGTTTTCCGCCAGGTTCGACTGGTTGATCAGGGCAAACAGTTTGGGGGAAACGGTGTATGGCGAATGGGGAACGATACTTTTTTTGTTGCCGTTGCCTGCCGCCTGTTTTTTAAAAACTTCCAGGTAGCCGTCGAAGCTCTGGCGGGCTGTTTCGTCATTCAGAAAATTGAACATTTCCACAAAAGTATAATACCGGATCGGGCTTTGCTTTTTGACCCTCGCCGTGTCGGCCTTATTGGAAATATCGCCCACCGCAACAATACCCGCATCGTACATTTCCCGGTCTGCCTGCTCAATGGCTGCATCGATTTTTTCCTGCGGAATATCCCTGAATTTTACGACGGTGGAAATAAACGGAATCAGTCCGGTGCCCGTTGGAGCCATCCCCTTCATATGTGACAACTCTAAGTGGCAATGCGTATTGATAAATCCCGGTACGATTACGCCTTTGCAGATTTCCAAACTGGCCGGGTCATGGTTTTCCCGTCGATCGATCTGGAGAATTTTTCCTTTATCATCCAATATAACAACCCCTTTTTCAACGGGTGGAGAAGAAACCGGGAAGAGACAATCGGCAGTAATTTTTCGCATTTCTGGTAGTATTCTTTTACAAAATAATGGGTCCGTGCCGGCACACAAAATGGTCTGATCCTTTGCGGAATACCAATATCCAAAACGTTCCTGCAATATTCTGTTTGTGGGTTACCGGCGATAAAACAATGTACAGGGCTGTTGCAGCCGCGAAATTAGAATATTCTGTTGTTGTTCGTCAGGAAACTGATTTTTTGTTTTCCCACTTTCTTTTTGCTACATTAGCGAATTCAACTTTTACCAGGTAGCTTTTGCGTTTTTCTGAAAATTATAAAATAGCCCGTGCAAAAAAGTTCATTTAATAACAGAAGCGGGAAAGTCGGTTGGAAATCCGATCCGGCAGTCAGGTTCTTAACGGGCCGCTTTTCATGAATAATTTTCTTTATACGTGGTATGGTTGGTGAAGATAGAATCAACAGTTATTTATTATTTATTCCAAATAAACGGGCCGGTTGCCATGAACAATAGATATACCGGCACCGCTAATCGATTTATACATTTGTTTTTCGTGCGCTCTGCTTACCGTGAACTATCCTCAGGCATCCTCTTCTAATTCCGATAAGTCCGAAGTCATTACAACATATTAAGAGTTGATAAAAGAAAATGAGGTGTTAGCGTAGTTATAATCCTCATCAGCCTGATAACCTTTATCGACTTTTTATACGACCATCTGTCATACAGATAATTAAACGAACATCGCTTCCTACTACCGAGAGCAGGATCATTTCTGTCTTCGGGAGCCAGACAGCACTTTTTACACTTTCACTTAAAACAAATTTTATGAAACAATTATCCTTACTGTTGACACTGTTCATGCTTTCCTTCAGCATCCATGCACAACGAACCATCACAGGAGTTGTCACAGATGCCACCGGCCCTCTGCCCGGTGCCACCGTTCAGATAAAGGGAACCAGCATTGGTACCATCACCGACCTCGACGGTGCCTTCACCATTCGGGTGACCGGCAATGCACAGACCCTCGTTGTCACTTACATTGGCTATGCCTCGCAGGAGGTAGCCATAGGCGATGGCAGCACCCTCAACATCATCCTTCAAGACGACGAACAGTCTTTAAGTGAAATCATTGTGGTGGGTTCGAGAGGGGCCGGCCGCACCAAACTGGAGAGTGCAGTTCCGGTGGACGTGCTGGATGTCAGTAAGCTTTTATCCACGGCACCACAGACCAACATCAACCAAATGATGAACTACGTAGCACCTTCCTTTACCTCCAACACCCAGACGATCTCGGACGGTACAGACCACATCGATCCGGCGGCCCTGCGCGGGCTCGGACCCGATCAGGTGCTCGTGCTCATCAACGGCAAACGCCGCCACACTTCTTCCCTCGTCAACGTGAACGGCACCTTCGGACGGGGTAATGTTGGTACCGACCTCAATGCACTTCCGGCAGCTTCTATCCAGCGCATTGAAGTGCTGCGGGACGGAGCAGCCGCCCAGTATGGTTCGGACGCCATCGCCGGGGTAATCAACCTCGTGATGAAAGATGATGTAGAAAAACTGACGGCTCAGTTCACCACCGGCGCCTACGTTTCGGAAGGCTCCAACTTCCTGACCGGTGGTATGGATGGTGAAAGTTATGACCTCGCACTGAACTATGGATTGCCCCTTGGCAGCAAGGGAGGATATATCAATTTTACCGGAAATTTTGAACACCGCAACTGGACCAGCCGGATGAAAGAACTGACCGGCCAACTTTACAATGCCTACAACGGCATCGAGCGCCTGGCCCTGGCCAGTAATATTGACCCCAGCCGGATGACCATCGACGATATTCGCAACCTGGCCCCCGGCCTGGGCTACCTGTCCGCCGCACAACAGGACTTCATCCAGAATATGCCGGAAGACTCTTTGCGTAACATCAGTATCAGCCCGCTCGGCAGTGATGCTACCGATGCCGAACTGGCGGCCCGCGGCCTCGACCGCACCGATTTTAATATGCGGATCGGGCAGTCACAATTGCGGGGTGGTAAATTTTTCATGAATATGGAAATACCCGTCAGCGACAATGCCACCGTATATGCATTCGGCGGGGTGAGCAACCGTGATGGTCTGGCTACCGGATTCTATCGTTTGCCCCACCAAAACCGGACTTATACCCCTGCCTATCCCAATGGTTTTTTACCAGAAATACATACCGACGTGAACGACCAGTCGATGGCCGTTGGCATCCGGGGACTACTGCAAGGTTGGGAAGCGGACTTCAGCAATACGTTTGGCCGTAACTCTTTCAACTACAATGTGCATAACTCCAACAACGCCACCCTGCAAAATTCTACCCCGTTTGAGTTTAACTCCGGAGGTTTTGCTTTCTGGCAAAATACCACCAACTTCGATCTGCGCCGTTACCGGGAGGACATCCTGAACGGCCTCAACATCGCTTTCGGTGCAGAGTACCGGCTGGAAAATTATCAGATCCTCGCCGGTGGCCTGAACTCGTATGCCAGCTATGATAAAAACGGGGAAGTGGTCCGGCCCACCACGCCTTCTTCCGACCTGGTTACCGATTTCTTTGGCCGTTCCCGGCCTGGTGGTGCGCAGGTATTCCCAGGGTTCCAATTGGCCAATGAGCTGAACGAATTCCGGAACAGTGTGGCCGGATATTTCGACATTGAAGCCGATCTGACAGAAGCCTTCCTGTTGTCGTTTGCCACCCGCTACGAAAACTACAGTGACTTTGGGTCAACGACCAATTTCAAACTGGCATCCCGCTTTAAAATTACCGATGACTGGTCGATCCGGGGCGCTTTCAGCACAGGTTTCCGGGCACCGTCGCTCCACCAGATTTATTTCAACTCTACTTCAACCCTCTTTGTCGATGGTATCCCCAACGAGGTGGGCACCTTCAGCAACAACAGCCGGATTGCCCGCATCCTGGGTATTCCGGAACTGAAAGAGGAAACGTCGCAAAGCTTTTCCGCTGGTATCACCGGGCGTTTTCCCGATGCCAATCTGACCCTGACAGTCGATGCCTTCCAGGTGGATATTGACGACCGGGTCGTTTTGACCGGAACTTTCCGCCCGAGCAATGGCAGCAC
>JBFIJS010000344.1:0-5249 GCA_041600595.1 Saprospiraceae bacterium
GCCCCATCAACGCCAGCACGATGGCCACCAGGCTCAAACAGCCCAGCAAAACTGTGGAGCGGCGCTCGTCGGCATAGTGGCTGTTTAGTCGCTCGTCGAGGAAAAGGATTTCCAGGGGGCGGGTTTTTTCCACTTCTGCGTAGGCTGTTTCAATATTTCTCAGCGCTGTGTACAAATCTTCTGTATTCACCCGAACGAGCATCTCGTACACATAGGCCGGATCTTTTACAATGGAAATAAGCAAAGGCTGACTGGTGTATTTCAGGCTGAAATATTTGTAGTCGGGGATGATACCATCAATGGTGCGGTGGATGCCGAAGCCGTAGGTTTCATTTTCGTATTCGGGTTCCGTAATGAGTGTCTGGCCGATGAGTTCACCGGGCGATACACCTTTTACATTGGCCAGTTTATCCGCTGCTGTTTGGTTGATGACGTAAATCTGGTCCTTGCCACTGTCCAGCAATTTACAGGCTGCACACTCGATTCCGAGCGTTTTGATGGTGCCGTGACCCATGTACTGTTCGGTGCCATCGGAGAAGGTGATGTCTGTATCCTTCATCTTGTAGGTAGACTGGTTGAGCATCGCCGGGCCGGGAACGCCGTTGGCACCAACAGCCTCGATAGTTGGCAGGGACAATAGTTTTTGCTCCAGCTGTTTGTATTTTTCAACGCCGTCAATATTGAAATACAACACGCCTTCGGTCTGGTAGCCGAGGTCTGCTTTGTTGACAAACTCCATTTGCTGGTAAATGAAAAACGTGATGCTCAACAGCGCCACGACCATCGTGAATTGCATGGCTGTCAGGGTGTTGCGGAAATTGAAATGGCGGTTGCCCGTCGTGGTGGTCGTGGTTTTACCAAAAAGCCGGAGCATGGAACGGCTGCCGTAGGCAAGTGCGGGGTACAGGCCGCTCAATACGCCCGTCAGCAGTAAAAGGGCCAGCAGCGCCAGCATTGTCAGACCCTTGAAAAGGACATTTTTCTCCAGCTGAATACCCATCAGTTCGTTGAATTGGGGCAGCAGGTATTGCAGCAAGAACAGCACCAGGGGAGTACAAATCAGCGACAGCAAAACTGCTTCCATCAGCAACTGCAGGGAAATATCCTGCGACTGTGCGCCCAGGGCTTTCCGCATGCCCAGTTCCTTCTGCCGGTCGGCGTACATGGCGATGGACAGATTGGTGTAGTTGGTCAGAATGATCAGCAGGATGACCAGACCAACGATGCCAAATGTAGCCAGATAAGCCTTATTGGCGGTGGGCTTCAGTTCGTAGAGGTTGCCGCTGGTAAAATGGATATCCGTCAGCGGTACGGATACGAAACCTTTCCAGAGTTCATCTTTCAGAAAACTGGGATGGTATTTACCCACGTCGGCATGGAGGCGGGCCAGTACGGACGCCTCCGTTTGGTTGGGTTTCAATTTAAAATAAGTATAACCGGCCCAGCTGGGTATGCGGTCCTGGTGCAGGATGAAGTCGAAACCGAAATGCACATTGCCCGGCACATCAGCCACAACGCCGCCCAGTTCGAATACCTCGTCCCGCAGGACAATGTCTTTGCCGATGAGTTCCTGGTTGCTCCAGCCGGCGCCGAAAATCCGGTCGGCCAGCGTTTCCGTGAGGATAATTTTTCTAAAACCTGAAAAAGCAGTCTCTGGCGTTCCGGCCAAAAATTGCTGCGGGAATACGGCCTGAAAAGCCTCGCCGGTATTGGTGTACAGCGCTCGTTCGACCCGGTGACGCTGACCGTCTGTTTCCAGAAAATATTGTTCAAAACCACCAATGGCGGAGTGGGTGGGTACAAAATGGCAGGCCTGTTCTACTTCGTCGTAGCTGCGCAGAAGGTTCACCAGCATCAGCTGCGTGTCGGCGCTGCTTTCGTTGTAGCCGTTGAAAGCCATGCAGGTATAGGTCTGTTCCCGGTATTGGTTCATGACCCGGTGAATGCGGTCTTTGCCGGGTGTGGCCCGGTCGTAACTCAACTCGTATTGCAGGTAAATGCCAATCAGCATCACCGCCGTGATACCGACGGTAAGGCCAAACAGGTTGATGGCGGTGAAGCCTTTGCGATGGAGAATATTGCGGGTGGCGATCTTTAGATAATTGTCGAACATCGGCAAAAATTGTTTCGCCCTCGAATATTTCTCGAAAGCATAAGGTTGGAAAAATTGGAAAACATCGGCGATAAACTGACGATCGGCAGCGATCCTGCCGTACTTCTTCACACGGGCAAGGTAAGCCTCGTGCAGATCGCCCTGAATTTCCTCGATAAGGTCTTCGGAAACAAACCAGACCAAAAACTGGTCGGCCCATTTTGGTGGAGTGGGAGAGCGCTTTTTCATCCAAGTCCGGGTATAAGGCCCCACAGTTTGAGCCGGGAAGCTTTGATTTCTTCAATGGCGGCTACTCCTTGCGGGGTTGACTTGAAAATGCGTTTGCGGCGACCACCACGCTCCGAAGTCTCGCCACCCATTTCGCTGGAAATCAACCCTTTGGTCTCCAACCTGGACATGACCGTATGCACGGCGCTGATGGAAATGGACTTCCCCGTGTGCTGCTCGTACGCTTCACTTACGGAAAAGCCGTAGGCGTCGTCGTCCATGGCCAGGATGATGAGCAAAATTGTCTCTTCCAGATTGCCGAGGTTTTGCATTAGATTAATATTTGTAGAAGAAATAGTAATAAAAAAAGTGTTGATTTGTTCAACACTTGTAGAATGAGAGGCAAAGGTGTGGAAAATACCAACAGGTTGCAAATTGTTTTTAGTAAAAAAATAAATTTATTCATAAAATGCGGGGCAGGATAAGCCGATCTTTTTGCAACTGCCTGTGTGCCCCTCAGGGGATTTTAAGGGGAAGAACGTGGTAGAGCCACGTTCTTCCCCTTAAAATCCCTTTGGGTCGAGCAGTCTGATGCCTCAAAGCGAAGTGAATATTTCGGCCCACTTGTGTGAATGAAATTTTAAAGAAATTTTTTACACGATGAACTCTGTTGCAAATTGTTAAGTTTGGCCAAACAACCAGCCATGACCAACCTCCAACTCATCAACACCCTGTACGCTGCTTTTCAGGCCGGCGATGCCGAAACCATGGCCGCCTGCTATCACGACCAGGCCACCTTCTCCGATCCTGCTTTTGGGCTGCTCGAAAACGGCGAAGTGCGGGACATGTGGCGCATGCTGCTCGAACGCAGTGGTGGGAATCTGCAGATAACCTGCGACCAGGCGGAGGCCGATGGTGATACCGGCTCGGCTTCCTGGGAGGTACGATACCCCTTCTCGAAAACCGGCCGGATGGTACACAATCGCATCAATGCGAGGTTCCGGTTTGCCGAAGGCAAAATCATCGAACACCACGACGAGTTCGACCTGTGGCGGTGGTCGGGCATGGCGCTTGGATTGCCGGGGAAACTGTTGGGCTGGACGCCTTTTTTTCAGCAAAAAATTAAGCAAACAGCGCTTGCTTCGCTGCGCAAATGGCAACAACGACGTTAAAAATGGGCCCTTCGTCAGCCGGCATTCTACCGCATGGATCTTTTATCGGAAAGAACCCGAAGTGTTCTTGTAGTCAGCGATTTGGCAGGAAGCCATTGACAACGACTCACTCCTGATCGCAGCTAAAATCCCCGTTCACTTTCCGCCAAATGCCGAGTGGGTTCCCGTCCTGCAGTGCCATTGGCAGCAACCCGGCCGGGAAGTCCTGATAACAAACGGGGCGTACAAAACGCTTGATAGCCTCTGTACCGACCGAGGTAAAACGGGCGTCGGTAGTGGCAGGGTAGGGGCCACCGTGCTGCATGGCGTGGCAGACTTCGACCCCCGTTGGTACGGCGTTGATGATCAGACGTCCAGCGATCTGGTTGAGTTCGTTGATAAGAGGGCGCTGGTGGCCCAGTTCATGTTGCTCGCCAAAAACAGAAGCCGTCAGCTGGCCTTGCAGGGCTTGCACCAGCCGCACCAGTTCGCCGCCGTTTTGGTAGGTGACGATCAGGGTAAAAGGCCCGAACACTTCTTCCTGCAGGTTTGGGTTGTCCAGAAAAGCAGCTGCGTTTACCAGTCCGGCAGAAGGTTTGACCATTCCGGCAGCTGACTTTTTAGCGATGTGAATGTCCCGGACACCAGACTGGGCCAGGGTGGCGGCCAACCGGTTACGGTAATTTTCCTCAATGCCCCGGTTAAGCATGCACTGTTCGGTGGTTTCAGCCATTTTTTGGGCCAGGGTTTCAACAAATGCCTGATGGCCGTTTTCGGGAACGAATACCAGGCCGGGGTTGGTGCAAAACTGTCCGGCGCCCAACGCTACCGACCCGGCGAGGGTGGTGGCTATTTCCCGGCCCCGTTGATCCATCGCACCCTGTAAAATGACGATGGGATTCACGCTGCCCATTTCGGCAAAAACTGGAATCGGACGAGGTCGTTTGTTTGCCAGGTCAAACAAAGCCCGACCGCCCCGCAGCGAACCGGTGAAGGCCACCGCCGAGGTCAATGGATGTTTGACCAATGCTCCGCCGGTTTTATAGTCGCCGTTCAGCATGGAGAAAACGCCATCGGGCATACCGCTTTTTTGGGCCGCCTGCTGGATGGCCAGGGAAACCAGTTCGTTGGTGACGGGATGCGCTTCGTGTCCTTTTACGATTACCGGACAACCGGCTGCCAGGGCCGAAGCGGTGTCGCCTCCGGCGGTAGAAAAGGCAAGCGGGAAATTGCTGGCGGTGAAAACGACCACGGGCCCCATGGGTTGCAGCATGGAGCGGATGTCGGCTTTGGGCAGCGGTTGCCGGCCGGGGTCGCCGGTTTCGATGATGGCATTGACCCACGAGCCTTCTTCCACGTGGTTGGCAAAGAGTCGCAACTGCCCGGTCGTCCGGCCACATTCACCGCGGATACGGCCTTCGGGGAGGCCACTTTCGGTCATGGCGGCGTGGATCAGTTGGTCACCAAGCGCTTCTATTTCCGATGCGATCTGGCGGAGAAATGCCGCTTTCTTTTTTCCGGAAAAATCCCGGTAGGCGAGGAAAGCGGTGTGTGCCGCCTGCAGGGCAGCGTCGATTTCTGCCGGGGTGGCTATTTTGAAAGCCGGGGCATCCGCTACCGGTTGTGCCGTGATGCCGGAAAAAGTCCGCTTGCCCTGGCCCGATTTCTTACTTCCGATGATGTTTTTTCCAGTGAGTTTCATTTGTCTGAATAGTTGAGAATAGTTGAGATGGTTTAGATGGTTGAGATGGTTGAGAGGGGTTGAGAGGGTTGAGGGC